>JAAZGX010000135.1 GCA_012511005.1 Clostridiales bacterium | reverse complement strand
ATGAGTGCAAGCCCGACTTAGTAGTTGTTGACGGGTTTTTCGGCTCACACGCTGAAATGGCGGCATATGCGCTAAAGAAGGGTATTAATGTATACTGTGAAAAGCCTATTGCCATAAATAGAGAGCAGTTTTTATTATTAGAACAGGCGTATAAAGAGTCAACTGCACAATTAGCCGCTATGCTGACATCTCGATATCTGCCGTGTTTTTATACAATGTATCACGAAATAAAAAAGGGAACAATAGGGCAAATAAAGCTTATAAATGCCCAAAAATCGTATATTTTCGGTATGCGTCCGCCGTTTTTTAATAATAAAGAGGAATACGGCAATACATTTATGTGGGTTGGCATTCACCCTGTTGATTTAATTCTTTGGTTTACGGGCGAGAAAATAAAAAATTCTCATTATTTGTCTTCAGGGAAAAATTCTTTTGGATTTAATGAGCTTTCAGACTGTGCGGTAGCTATATTAGAAATGGAAAACGGAGTTTTAGCAACTGTAACCGTTGATTTTTTAAGAGATGAAGATGCAAATTCACATGGTGATGACCGCATAAGAATAGTTGGCGATAAGGGCATTTTAGAAGTGTGTGACGAAAAACTATTCTTATTAAGAGAAGATGAAGTTACAGAATGTGAACTTCTTTCGCCGCCCGATGTTTTTTATGATTTTATAGAAAATCTTGACGACAAAAGCAAAAGAACAGCAGATGACAAGGACGCATTTAACTCAACAGAGGCGGTCATAAATATAACGAGTAAACCCTAAATTTAACATCTACTATCTAAAATCTAAACCGGAGGCTGTTTTATGTCTGAAATATTTAAGGAAATCCCTAAAATTAAGTACGAAGGCGCTAATAGCGTAAACGCTTTGAGCTTTAAGTTTTATGAGCCAGAAAAGGAAGTATTAGGAAAGCCGATGAAAGAACATTTGCGATTTGCTATGGCATGGTGGCACAATATGTGCGCGGGCGGGGCAGATATGTTCGGGACTTTTACGGCGGATAAAAGCTTTGGGGCAGAGCTTAACACGATGGAGCATGCCTATAAAAAGGTGGACGCGGCATTTGAGTTTATGAATAAGCTGTCAATTGATTATTTTTGCTTTCATGATGTAGACCTAATACCTGAAGCGGACGATATAAATATTACAAATGCGCGCCTTGATGAAATTTCCGACTACATAAAAGCGAAAATGCTGCAATACGATAAAAAGCTTTTATGGGGCACGGCAAACCTTTTCAGCAGTCCCATATATATGAACGGGGCGGGCAGCTCCAACAGCGCAGAGGTTTTTTGTTTTGCGGCGGCACAGATAAAAAAGGCGCTTGATATTACAGTTAAACTCGGCGGCAAAGGCTATGTTTTCTGGGGCGGCAGAGAGGGTTATGACACACTTCTTAACACCGATATGAAGTTTGAGCTTGACAATATAGCAAGGCTTATGCGAATGGCTGTTGACTATGGCAGAAGCATTGGTTTTGACGGTGACTTTTATATAGAGCCAAAGCCGAAAGAGCCGACAAAGCATCAGTATGACTATGACGCGGCGACGGCAATCGGATTTTTAAGGCAATACGGTCTTGATAAGGATTTCAAGATAAATGTAGAGGCAAATCATGCAACGCTTGCGGGGCACACATTTAGGCATGAGTTACGGGTTGCCGCTATAAATAATATGCTCGGCAGTATTGACGCAAACCAAGGGGATTTGCTTTTAGGCTGGGATACGGACGAATTTCCATATGATGTTTATGAAACGACGATGTGTATGTACGAAGTGCTAAAAGCAGGAGGATTAAAAAACGGCGGGCTTAATTTTGATGCTAAAAACCGCCGCCCAAGTAATACATATGAGGATATGTTTTATGCGTTTATACTCGGAATGGACGCTTATGCCTTAGGCTTAATAAACGCCGCAAAAATTATTGAGGACGGCAGAATAGAAGATTTTATTGACAAGCGGTACAAAAGCTACAATGAGGGTATAGGGAGCAAAATAACAGCGGGAGAAACGAGCTTAGAGGAGCTTTTTGAAATAGCCTGTAAAAAAGGCGCGCCGCAGCCGCCTATGTCGGGCAGACAGGAGCAACTTTTAAGTATTATAAACCAACTGCTTTTTTCATAATAGAGGGGTAAAGCTATGAAATATCTTCTTGGAATAGATGTAGGCACATCCGGCACAAAAAGCGTGCTGTTTGATATTTACGGCAACGAGGTTTCATCAAAAACCGTTTCGTATCCGCTTTATGAGGAGCAAAACGGTTGGGCAGAGCAGGACCCTCTTCATTGGTGGAACGCCGTTGTAACGGGAGTTCGCGCAGTGCTTTCAAAAGCGGGACAAAATTGTGAGATAGCGGGCGTTGGTTTATCAGGGCAAATGCACGGGCTTGTTATGCTCTCAAAAGACGGTGTGCCGCTTAGAAAATCAATAATCTGGTGCGACCAGAGAACAGCGGCGCAGTGTGAAGAAATAAATTCAAAGGTAGGCGAAAAGCGCGTAATAGAAATTACGGCAAATCCTCCTATGACGGGATTTACGGCTTCAAAAATCCTTTGGGTTATGGAAAACGAGCCGCATATTTACAGTCAGTGCAAAAGTATATTACTGCCGAAAGATTATATACGCTATATGCTGACAGGGGAGCTTGCGACAGAGGTTTCAGACGCTTCCGGTATGCAGCTTATGGACATAAAAAATCGCACTTGGTCAGATGAAGTATTAAAAAAGCTTTCAATAGACAAATCCCTTTTAGCTGCTATGTATGAATCAGAGGAGCAAACGGGCACAGTTTCAAAAACTGCCGCAGAGCTAACAGGAATTAAAGAGGGTACACCCGTAGCGGGCGGCGCAGGGGATAATGCGGCGGCGGCTATTGGCACAGGCGTAATAAAAGAGGGTAGCGCATTTACTACAATTGGCTCATCTGCCGTTGTTTACGCCGTTTCAGACGAGCCTTTAATAAACGCTTTAGGCAAAGTACATACGCTTTGCGCATCTGTTAAAAACAAGTGGACAGTTATGAGCTGTACGCAGGGCGCGGGTATTTCTTTAAGATGGCTTAGGAATACTTGCTTTGAAAAAGAGGCTTATGAAGCAGAAAAACAGGGAACAGATACTTATGCTCTTATGGATAAAATGGCAGAAAAAGTGCCGATAGGAGCAGAAAAACTCATATATTTACCATATCTTATGGGTGAGCGTTCACCGCACCCCGACCCATACTGCAAGGGCGTATTTTTCGGTCTTTCAAACACGCACAGTAAAGCGCATTTAGTTCGAGCTGTTTTAGAGGGCGTTGCCTTTTCACAGAAAGAATGTGTTGATGTATTTCGTGAAATGGGCGTTGATGTAAGCGATATGACAGTATGCGGAGGAGGGGGCAGAAGTCCTCTTTGGCGGCAAATGCTCTCTGACCTTTACGGTTGCCCCGTAAAAACACTAAAGGCGGACGAGGGCGGCGCACTCGGCGTCGCTATACTTGCCGGCGTTTGCTCCAAAGAATACAGCTCACTTCAAGAGGCTTGTGACTTAATAGTTAAAAAGAATGAGCCTTTAATGCCCGACAAAGAGGCAGGAAAGCTATATGAGCCTTATTTCGAGCTATATAAAAAGCTTTATAAAAGCCTTAAAGATGATTTTAGAACACTTTATAACATTTAACAAGGAGTAGGCTATGTCTCAACTAAAAATGTATTGGCTTGCTAATAATCCCATAGTAAAGATAAAACCCAGGGAGGGTTACAGCTTTTCGTTTTATAAGGACGAAAAGGACATTATGCCGTGGGTAGAGTGCTGTAAAAATGGGCTTTTAGATGATGATGCCAATAAAGAGGATTTTATATCACGCATTAAAAACCATGAGGGTATAAATATTAAAACGGATGTGATTTTTCTTGACTATAACGGTGAGCATATAGGCACAATAACGGCTGTTTATCACGAGGAAAAGAACATCGGGGAAGTTCATATGGTCGGTATTAGAAAGGACTTCAGAGGTAAAGGACTTAGCAAGGTGTTAAACTGTGCCGCCCTTATGAAGCTTAAAAATGATGGTGTGAAATATGTATATTTAACGACTGATGAATGGAGAAAAGCCGCAGTAAAAAGCTATCTCTCAGCAGGATTTTTGCCCGTAGAATATAATATAGGAATGAAAGAGCGTTGGGAAAAGGTATTAAAAGAACACAGCATAGAAAAATGTACTATGCTGTGTGAGGACGGCAATTTCTTTATGACTATTTTCGCTAAAGACCGTTAATATTTTATTCTGTTTCACCTAAAGACAGTCTTAAATGCTCGCGTCTTTCTGATAACTCTTTGTACATTATCTCTCTTTTATCTGCACCAAGGCTGTAACATAACTTTGGTATTACGGAGAAAATACTCGTCGCGGTAGGCAGTAGGGTACAAAGGACAAATATCCAATACTTTGTACTGTCAGACTGACCGCCGAAATCTGCCGAAAGGCTGTAACCGATACGCTTCATCATAAGAGTATTAAAAACGCTTATCGCCCTGTTTACGATTTTCCTAATCATATCTTTCGCGGCTATCGTCATTCCTTCGGAGCGGTAGCCGTTTACCCATTCACAGTAGTCCATACTCTCGTTAAAGATTTCCCGCGGGATAATTTTTTTGAGGCTAAGTACTGACATCCGCCCGACTTCCTTAAACATTAAGACAGGTATCATTACACGCGGATTTCTGAAAAGTCCTTTAGGACCTTTTCCTCCCATGGAGCCGATTAAGAATACTCCCAAATCAAGAACATTTATCATATGCTGACCTACGACCCAGAGTGATTTTGTGGAAAATTTGCGTTTTGCCCAGTTTACATAAGCATAACTCAAAAATGAAAAGGGCGCGCCGGGAAGTCCAATTATCGTTTTTATTGAAATAGTGCCTAATACATCCACATAATAATTATTCCAATTCGTGCTTATTTTTAAGGCGTCAAGCACTTCTGACAACATAACCATAAGCATCGGCTTGTTATTTATTATTGAGCGAACTCCCTCTATTAATCTTGGGCGTTCAACATTTTGAGGTATACGCTCTTTCGTTATTAGGAAGAAATAGATAGCAAAAAAACTGCTTAAAACGGTTGTAAATATACCGCAGTTGACAAAGGCATTTTTAAGCGGAATGTTGACTTTTTTATGGTTAATTAAATCAATTAAAATACCAAATCCCCATTCAGGGAAGTTTTCATATAAAGAGGAGGAAACCTCCGCAACGGAAATAAGCCGCACCCGTTCGTTAGGGTTCGGTGTAATTGTGGCAAGCATACCGTTATCGGATATTGAGCGGAATGTTCCGGTAGCTTCATTAACAACACTTAAAACGAGCCAGTAAAAGAACTTTGCCATATTTTCAGGATTTGGACCGAAAAACATAGGCGTAAGCCAATAAAAAATAGAGCCTAATGTGCAGGGGATTGCAAAAGCAAGCAGGTACGGTCTGAATTTCCCTATTCTTGTCCTTGTCTTATCCACTAAAATGCCTATTAGCCCGTCGTTAATAATATCCCAAATTCCGTTTATTAGTTCAATTTGGCTCTGCTTTATAAAAGAGATTTTAACAACATCAAGCATAAACCTTTGTGAATACGCCTCAATATTAATTGTTTTTGATGAATCATATAAAACATACCCAATAGTTTCTTTCGTTCCAACATACCGCCTGTTATGGTCAACAGCGAGCTTTTGAGACACTTTATCACTTCCGTAAACAGTATTATGACATAAATTAAAATTATTATATCATTGTTACAAAAAAATATCAACAAATTTAGGTTGTATGAGGCTTTCTTTCCGAAATTTGTTTAGAAAACACACAGCCGCAATAGTCTTGGCGGTATAAATCATATTCTTTTGACAGCTCTATGGATTTTTTGTATCCGTCACGCTTTTTAAAGTCGGAGAATAAATATTTAATGCCGAACTCACTTTCAAGCTCTTTGCCAATCCTGTTTATCAAGTCGGCGTTTTTATGCGGACTTACGCTTAAAGTAGTCGTAAAAAAGTCCGCATTTCTTTTTTTAGCTTCAGAAGCCGCTTCAATAAGCCTTAACCGAAAGCATTTTTCACAGCGCAAACCGCCCTCAGGCTCTTTTTCAAGTCCCTTAGAGATTTCATAAAACTTTTCGGGGAAATAACCGATTTCTGTTAGCTGTATTGAACAGTCAAAGTCGTTTTTTTCAAGGAGCTTATAAAACTCTAAAAGCCTTTTTTGGTACTCTGATTTTGGATAAATATTCGGGTTATAATAAAGAATGTTTATATCAAAATAGCGCGAAAGATATGACAAAACATAGCTGCTGCACGGCGCACAGCAAGCGTGAAGTAACAGCTTTGACCTTTTATCAGTCCTAAGCGTACTGATAATCTCGTCTGTTATAATTTGATAATTGATGTTTTTTTCTTGCTCCATACTAAAAATTAATAACTCCTAAGTGTTGAAGTAAAATTTTTATACCTATTAAAATAAGTACAATTCCGCCGAAAATCTCCGCCTTTTTCTTGAACTTTATTCCAAGCTTATGTCCTGCAACAACTCCAATAAACGAAAAAAGCAGGGTTATAGTACCGATTAAAGCCACTGAAAACAAAATATAAGCACTATCCATTCCCACGATTGCGAAAGTAACACCCAAAGCAAGAGCATCAAGGCTCGTTGCTATGGAAAGTATGATAAGCTCTTTAACGGACAATTTCTCTTCAAAAAGATAAATATCCTCATCATCATTTTTGTTTACGGCTTCAAATATCATTCTGCCGCCAATAAAAGAAAGTACCGCTAAAGCAATATAGTGGTTAACCGCAAAAACATAATACTCTAACTTTTCACCGAGCATAAATCCTATAAGCGGCATAAAAGCTTGAAACCCACCGAAAAATGAGCCTATAACAAGCGCCTTGGCATAACTTTTTGTTTTCATTGAAAGCCCTTTGCAAACTGATACCGCAAAAGCGTCCATAGAAAGAGCCAAAGCAATAAAAACAAGTTCAATAAGCCCCATAAAGCCTCCCGTAATTATAAATATATTATCATATTTTGCAGTGATAAGCAACCAGAAAAAATGATTGACAAAAGTAAAAGAATATGCTACATTAATTTCAAGAGGTACGGTATCTGACGGAAGTAAAGTGGATAACCACTGTGAGCCGCGCCTTATAAAGCCGACCGTCTGGGCAGCAAGCTGAATGTCAGTGTGCTGTCTATTTTTCTTAGAAAGGGGTAATACGATGAATTTTAATGCTTGGCAGGGTTTTAACTCTGGAATATGGCAAAAGGAGATTAACACAAGAAGCTTTATACAAGAAAATTACACGCCATATACGGGCGACGAAGCTTTTTTAACGGGTGCCACAGAGCGCACAAAAAGTATTATGAAAAAGCTTGGAGCTTTACAAAAAAAAGAGCAGGAGAACGGCGGAGTACTTGATATAGACACAAGAACGGTAAGTTCACCCATGGCGTATAGCCCCGGTTATATTGACAAAGAAAATGAAATCATAGTAGGACTTCAGACAGATTTTCCCCTGAAAAGAGGTATAAATCCATTCGGCGGTATTAAGATGACAAGAAAAGCCTGCGAGGCTTATGGCTATACTCTTTCAGAAGAGGTCGAAAGTGAATTTAACTACCGCACAACGCACAATGACGGTGTTTTTCGCGTGTATAATGATGATATCAGAAAAGCCCGCCGTTCAGGTATTATTACGGGGCTGCCCGACGCATACGGCAGAGGGCGGATTATCGGGGACTATAGGCGTGTGCCGCTTTATGGCGTAGATGTTTTAATTGAGCATAAAACCGCTGATAAAGATGCTTTAAGCTTTTCTGAAATGGACAGTGAAAAAATCCGTCTTTTAGAAGAGCTTTACCAGCAAATTAACTTTCTTAATAAGATGAAAGAAATGGCGGCTTTATATGGTTTTGATATTTCAAAGCCCGCAGAAAATGGGAGGCAAGCTGTTCAATGGCTTTATTTCGCGTATCTTGCCGCAATAAAGGAGCAAAACGGCGCTGCTATGAGCCTTGGCAGAAACACGGCGTTTCTTGATATCTATTTCGAGCGCGACATAAAAGCGGGTATTCTTACAGAAACAGAAGCACAGGAGATATTTGATGACTTTGTGCTGAAGCTTCGTACATCAAGGCACCTTCGCACACCGGAATACAATGAGCTTTTTGCGGGAGACCCGCTTTGGATAACGGAAGCTATCGGAGGAACGGGAGAGGATGGCAGAACGCTCGTTACAAAAAGCGCATATAGAATGCTAAACACTCTTTACAATCTTGGTTCCTCGGCAGAGCCTAATATTACAATACTTTGGTCAAAGCATTTACCGAAAAGCTTTAAGCGTTACACCGCAAAGGTATCGTGCGATACAGACTCTATTCAATATGAAAATGATGATTTAATGAAAAGGAGCTTCGGCGACGATTATGCAATAGCCTGTTGTGTATCTGCTATGAAAGTAGGAAAGGATATGCAGTATTTTGGCGCGCGCTGCAATCTCCCGAAACTGCTTTTAATGAGCCTTAACGGAGGCAAGGATGAAATAAGCGGCGAGCAGGTAGCACCCGTTTATCCGTCATATGACGGGGAGTATCTTCATTATGAAAAAGTTATAAAACTTATTGATTATTACCGTCCGTGGCTCTGTAAAACATATGTCACGGCAATGAATATGATACATTATATGCACGATAAATATGCTTATGAAAAGACGCAGATGGCACTTCATGATACTTCTGTGCGCCGCCTTATGGCGTTTGGAATAGCGGGGCTTTCTGTTTTTGCGGACTCTCTTTCAGCAATTAAATACGGGAAAGTAAAAGTTGTTCGTGACAAAACGGGACTTATTACCGGCTTTGAAACGACAGGCGGTTATCCGGCTTTCGGAAATGATGATGACAGAGTAGACGATATAGCAAAAAATCAGGTTGAAGCGTTTTATAACGAGCTGAAAAAATACCCTGCCCATAGAAATGCCGTTCATACACTTTCTATTCTTACTATTACCTCAAATGTTGTTTACGGCAAAAAGACGGGCGGCACCCCTGACGGCAGAAAAGCGGGTATGCCATTTGCACCCGGCGCTAATCCAATGCACAACCGTGAAAAAAGCGGTGCGTTAGCAGCCCTTAACTCCGTTGCAAAGCTTTCCTATGATGTTTGCATGGACGGAATTTCAAACACATTTTCCATAACGCCCGGCGCTTTAGGAAATAATGATGAATTAAGATATGAAAATCTTGTCAACATATTAGACGGTTATTTTTCACAGGATGCACAGCACTTAAATGTAAATGTTATGAACAGAGAAACTCTTTTAGATGCACAAAAGCACCCCGAAAAGTACCCGAATTTAACTATACGCGTTTCCGGCTATGCCGTATGCTTTAACAAGCTTTCAAAAGACCAACAGAACGAAGTTATTTCAAGAACCTTTCACGAAAGATTATGACGGGATATATTCATTCATTAGAAAGTATGGGTGCGGTAGACGGCCCGGGGCTTCGCTTTGTCATATTTATGGCAGGCTGTAATTTAAGCTGCTCTTACTGCCATAATCCCGACACATGGGACATGAATAAATCAACAGAATATACGCCGGAGCAACTGCTTTCACAGGCGCTTAGATACAAGCCATATTTCAAGGAAAACGGCGGCGTTACTGTGTCAGGCGGCGAGCCGCTTTTACAGGCGGAATTTGTAGCAAAGCTTTTTAAGCTCTTTGGCGAAAACGAAATAAAAACGGCGCTTGATACATCCGGCGCCGTTAAAGGAGAGCATATAAAAGCCGTTTTAGAAAACACCGATTTAGTTATGTGTGATATAAAATTTCCGTCTGGGGAGCCTTATAAAAAGTATTGCGGCGGCAGTTTTGATACGGTTATGGATTTTCTAAAGCTTACTGAAAGCGTCGGCGTTGATTTATGGGTTCGCCATGTTGTCATTCCGGGAATTACTGACTCAATAGAGAGTATAAAACAAATTTCGAGCATAGCAAAAAGCTTTTCTAACCATAAAAAAACAGAGCTTCTCCCGTTTAAGAAACTCTGCCAATTTAAATATGATGAGTTGAATATTGTATTCCCGTTTAAGGATATACCTCCGTGTGACGATGAAACTATTAAAAAGTTAAAAAAATATGTCTCTTAAAAACTAACTATATATTTGCTATTTTATTCTCAACAAGATACTTTTTTGCATTTTCAAGAATAGATTTATCATTTTCAAATCTAAGTTTTTTTATGGCGTCGTCATACCTCAGCCAAACATAATCCTCAACTTCCTCTTTTTGAATAAAGGTTTTCGTATCAGTAGTGGAAGCTAAGAAAATATTGACCGTTTTTTCTATTCTGCCTTGTATAGTATATTCAGATTTACAAACGAAACCGGGCAGTATTTTTATATTAATACCCGTTTCCTCAAGCACCTCTCTAATTGCTGTTTCTTCAGGCGTTTCTCCCGTTTCCATATGACCTTTTGGAAAACCCCAATGCACGCTGCGCCTGTTTCTAATGAGCAGAAAACGCGGAATACCGTTTATAATTCTGTAAACAACAGCGCCGCATGAGCGCTCGTAAAGGCACTCAAGCGCATATTTCCTGCCCTTTGTAAGAAATTTTACAGAGTTATCAATATTGTAGTTGATATATCTTTTGGATTTTGGGGAAGCGATAAGAATAATACTATCATCATCGTAAAATCTAAGGTATGCTATAATCTTACCGTCAAAAACATTAACGGGGTGGTCAATACCCATAATAACAGCGCCCGCAACATTTTCGGTGAAGCTTTCACCGCCTACAATCTTTCCAAAATTGAGAAGATATTTACCTCCGCCTTCAATAGGGCAGCCAATTTTATCAGTTACCCTAATCCGAACATTTTTACCTAACAAAAAAATCACCGCTTAACACGTTTATAATATAAGTATATAGTCTTTCACTTTATTTTTCAACCTAATTATTAAAAGTGTGTTAAATTTGTTAAAAAGAATAGAAAGTTGTTGAATAATTTTATTTTTTAAGTTAAACTATCGTAGTAAATATTGATTTTGGAGCAAAATATGTCTAATAAACATTCTTCTGATGATAATAAAAATAACAAAGACAACGGCGTTGAGCGTAAGTTTGACGACTATGTATTTGTGGAAGATTTTGAGTTTGAGGATGTTTACTCAGACTCTCAAAAGGCGCCGAAACCGGCAGGAACTTCCGGTAAAAGACATAAGGAGAAAAAGAAAAAGAAAAAGAGGCACATTTTATTAAAGCTTACGGCAGTGCTGCTCGTACTCGTTTTAACAGCGGGCGGAGCGGGTTTATATTCAGTAAACAAGCTGCTTAATAATATTGAGTACCAAACTGAGGATAAGCATGTCAATAAATATATAGACTCCGGAAAACTTTTATCAGATAAGGATATTAAAAACATACTGCTAATGGGTGTAGATTCGAGAAATGAGCGAACGGATTCGCGCTCTGATACTATGATGATTGTATCTGTCAACGCAAAGAAGAAGGAAATTATTCTTACATCTTTTATGAGGGATTTATATGTTGAAACACCTAAGAACGGTCATAACAGGCTAAACAGCGCTAATGTTTTTGGCGGTCCGGGACTTCTTATGGACACGATTGAATATAATTTTAAGATTGATATTGACAATTATATGCTCGTAACTTTTGATGCCTTCAGAAAACTTGTTGACGGTATAGGCGGGATTTATGTAGATATATCAGAGGCAGAGGCAAAGTATATGCACGGCTCTTTTGTAAACCTGCCGCACATAAAAGCGGGAGAAAGTGTTCACCTAAACGGCAAGGAAGCGCTGTGGTACAGCAGAATAAGAAAGCTTGACTCCGACTTTCACCGTACTAACAGGCAAAGAGAAGTAGTAAAAAGCATTATAGCTCAAACGATGAAAACTTCTCCCATAAAGCTTTACAGCGTTGCAGCGGATATGATGTCACTTATAAAAACTGACCTTACAAAAGAAGAGATACTTTCTTTTTCTTCACTTATTCCGGCTTTTTACAGCGGTTATGAAATAAAAAGTTTAACCGTTCCCGCAGACAATACATGGTATTATGCCAACAGATACGGTATGTCCGTGATTGTGGCAGACGAAAAGAAGAACGCGGACTTTTTAGAAGAAAACATATACAGAAACGATAAAGATGAGTAGAAAACGCGCAAAAAACAAAGCCGGTCACAGATTTTCTCTGTAACCGGTATTTTTTTAGCATTAATAATTTGGGCTAAAATACTCTATAACCTCCGCGGCTTTGCCGCATGTCATAGGTCCTTCGGGGCATTTTCCAAGATAGCAGCCGGGACCGTAGGCGTTAAATATGGCGGGCGCTTGTTTTCGCAGTATTTTAAGCATATCAATTGCAAAGTCTCTTATTTCCCACTGCGCCCTGTTACAAGTACGAAGTCTTAAAAACAGCAATAGCTGCCTTGCATTCATAGTCGTAACAAAGTCAAGCGCGTTGCCGCTTAGCTGTAAATATACGAGTAATTCTTCGCTTATACCAAGTGCCTTAAATTCCTCATAAAGCTTTTTCGTTTTAGAAAAAGCCGCAATATAACGCTCTTTTAGCTCCTCATTCTCCTTAACAGAGGGCGGAATGATATACTTTGCCCTATCAGTTAAAATCAAAGACGGAAAACCGGCAGACTGAATTCTGTGGCGCGCAAAATGCGTGATACACGCAAGGGAAACACCGTTTAACCTAAATGTAAAGTTTACACTTTCAAGCGCTCTCGGACGGCTTGTAGAAAGCAGCTCTTTAATAATCTTTTCACGCTCTTTTTTATCAGAAACGATTTTTTCAATCGCTTTAGAAGAAAGATTTGTGTATTCAATTAAAGCAGCACGAGCAACGCTTTTCTCAGGCTCCAATGAAAAAGAAAGCAACTCTGCAAGTTCATTTTCAAAGGTGGATTTCGTATCCGTTTCGTAATAATCAATCTGTAAAACATCTGCTTTTACGGGGCGGCGCATCTCAAAATCTATAAAAATACCGGGAGTTTTAGCCTTAGCTTGAAGAAGCAGAGAATTTCCCAATTCATAAATCTCAGGAAAAGCTTTGCCTCTGCCATAAATCATGGCATAGAGCATATGTATCAGCTCGCGCGCGTTAATTGTGCAGTAAAAATTACTGTAAAGAGAATAGGGGAGCAAAAATCTTGCATCTTCTTTTTCAATTCCCTGCTGTAAAAAATATTCATACTCTGAATAAAGGTAATTAATATGCTGACGGTACCGCTCTGTAACACCTGCATTAGAGAAGTTTGGAGTATAGTACCCTAATGAAGCGAAATCTACATAACGCCTTGACTTTACGGTATAAGACGCAAGGCGAAACTCAATAACAAACTGCTCAACAGCAACAGAAACATTTTGAAACGCTATGTTGTAAACGGTATGTTCAATAGTTGAGTTGTGACCTGAGCGCGTAACCTTTGAAATTAAATTTGCGTTTTTTTCGCCGTCTTGTGAGCGCAAAAGGATTTCCTCTGCCGTGCCGCTTTGAGTAGAAATCCTGCCCGCGGCGGCAGGTATCATTTCTCCTGTATCCGTAAGACCGATAATAATAGCCTTGGAATTTTGATTTAATGATTGTGACACATTTTTCCCTCCCAAGCGTTTGTAAGAATTTTAACATAATTATCGTCCTTATGCAAGAAAATAAAGCCGTTTTTACGCTCTTTTTATTGAAATATTTAATATAGTATGGTACTATTAATTAAAATGTGTCCATAAAAAATACGATATGAAAGGGGCTTCTATATGTCGAAGGATTTTTACAAGGATTTAATTGTGTATCAAATCTGGCCACGCAGTTTTTGTGACTCTAATGGGGACGGTATAGGAGATATAGGAGGCATTATCTCAAAGCTTGATTATATTAAGGATTTGGGAGCCGACGCCATTTGGCTTTCACCCGTTTACCCGTCTCCCAATCACGATTACGGTTATGACATAGCGGATTATATGGATATATCGCCGGACTACGGCACGCTTGATGATTTCAAGACGCTTCTTTTTGAAGCGCACAGGAGGGGCATTAAAATAATAATGGACCTTGTAATAAACCATACCTCTAATGAGCATAAATGGTTTATTGAAAGTAAGAAGTCAGAGGATAACCCATATCACGACTATTATTTTTGGAGAAAAGGCAAGTCAGACAAAAAGCCGCCGAACAATTGGAAAAGCACATTTGCAGGTCCCGGATGGACTTATGACGAGCATCTTGACAAGTGGTATTTGCATCTTTTTGCCGTTGAACAGCCCGACCTTAATATGGACAACCCTAAAGTTCGAAAGGAAGTCAAAGATATTATGCGTTTTTGGCTTGATATGGGGGTTGACGGTTTTAGAGAAGATGTTATTACCTTTATTTCTAAAAAAGAGGGACTGCCCGACGGTTTTCCCATTCCCGTTGCATGCGGTATAGAGCATTATAAAAAGGGCCCGCATCTACACGAATATTTAGCGGAGTTTAAAGATGATGTTTTAGCACACTATGATTGTTTTACAGTAGGTGAAGCGCCGATGATGACACCTGAATATGCTATAGAGCTGACGGCAGAGGGAAAAGACCAAAGGCTTAATATGATGTTCCATTTTGAGCATATGCAGGCGGACTGTTTCATTACGGACTTTCTACAAAGACCATTTAGCTTGAAAAAGTACAAATCGTCTATGTCAAAATGGCAAAAAGCGCTGTACGGCAAAGCGTGGAACACACTTTACCTTGAAAATCATGACCACCCAAGGATTATAAGCAGGTACGGCGACGACAAAAAATACAGAGTAGAAAGCGGCAAAATGCTTGCGGTATCATATCTGTGCCAAGGCGGAACACCGTTTATATATCAAGGGCAGGAAATAGGAATGACAAATATTAGGCTTCCTGAAATAGAGATGTATGAGGATGTTGCTACAAAAAATGTGTATAAAATGGCACGAGGTTTTGGTCTTAGCGATAAGATGATAATGAGCCTTGCTAAAAAAGCGTCACGAGATAATGCAAGAACGCCCGTTCAGTGGAACGACAGCAAAAATGCCGGCTTTACCGCAGCAGAAAAACCATGGTTTCATATTAACCCCAATTACACTGAAATAAATGTTGAAAGCGACCTTGAAAACCCGAATAGTATTTTAAACTTTTACAAAAAGCTTATAAAACTACGAAGGGAAAACCCCGTGTTCACATATGGCAATTTTAAAGAGCATATGGAAAACAGCAAGGATTTCTATGTATATGAGCGAAATCTTGACGGTAAGAAGTTATTCGTTATTTGCTCGTTTTCCAATAAAGCAGTAAGATTTAAAGCGCCAAAGGGCATTAACCTTGAGTATGAAAACTTGATTTTAGCAAACTACAATTCAAGAAAGACCTCGGATAATGAATTTACCGCAAAACCATATGAAGCAAGGGTGTACTTGTTCGGCTAAAGGCTAAAAAATAAGTTAAGTGTTTGGCGGTAAGGTGAAAGGAAGTATTATTATGGCAATTGTAAGAAAAGAGGCTTATTTTAATTCCTCTACAGGTATAGATAGTATCAGAACACTTATATGGCAAGATGAAGATGTAGTGCCAACCGCCCTTTTTCAAATTGCCCACGGTGTGAGCGAGCATATAGGCAGATACGATAGTTTCGCCCGTTTTCTTGCATTACATGGCTTTGTCGTGTTCGGGAATGACCATTTAGGGCATGGAAAGTCTGCTGCTGACTATTCGGGACTTGGATTTACCGCAGAAAAGGACGGGCATATTCGCTTCGTAGACGATATGCATATTTTAACGGGAATAATGAAAAAACGCTTTCCCGACCTGCCGCTTATTCTTTTCGGGCATAGCATGGGCTCTTTTTGCGGGAGGGTATATGCCGGAATATTTAAGAATGAGCTTGACGGTTTAATTTTGTGCGGCACAGGGCATATTCCGCCTGCGCTTGACTTTGCGGCTATAACGGCGGGAGATGTTGCGGAAAGATTTGGTTCTCGCTATATTATAGAAAAGTTTGCGCTTATTGCAAACAAATTCGCGTCACTTTTAATACCGCAAAAAGAGGACGACCTTGACTGGTTAAGTATAAGCAGAGAAAATATTGAGAATTATAAAAATGACCCGCTTTGCGGAATACCTCTTACACTTGCGGGAGTTAGGGATTTAATAAGTATAGGGCTTTTAGCCTCCGCGCCGGAATGGGCAAAATCTATTCCCGAACAATTGCCTATTATGATTATTTCGGGAGCGAAAGACCCGATAGGTTTTAACGGAGCGGGAGTTTTAACCGTGGCGGATAAGCTTGAAAAGACGGGGCATAAGACAGAGGTTATTTTATATCCGCTGCTTCGCCACGAAATATTAAATGAAGAGACAGACGGTAAGGTATATAGTGATATTTTAGAATGGTCATTTAACGCCCTTTCCTCTACACGGGAGGATTAGCTTGCAAAAAAACTTTCTCGTACCAAAAGAGCAATTAGATATACAGGACGAATATGCAAAAAAAGTGAAAACCATTCTTTCTGCTCGCTATCCCGACAGAAAGCCGAAAGCCTATATACACACATACGGCTGTCAAGGAAATGTGTCGGACAGCGAAAGACTAAAAGGGCTGATAGTCAAAATGGGGTATGAGCTTGTAAACACCCCAAAATATGCAGACTTTGTTTTATATAACACCTGCGCCGTAAGAGAGCATGCCGAAGACAGGGTTTTCGGTAATGTGGGCACATTGAAAAAATATAAAACTGAGCGTCGTGATATGATAATAGCCCTTTGCGGCTGTATGATGCAGCAACGCCATGTAGCTGAAAAAATCAAAAACAGTTATCCGTTCGTAAGCCTTGTTTTCGGCACTCATGTGTCACACCGTCTGCCGGAGTTTGTAAATAGAGTGCTTTGTACGAATAAACGCGTTTTTGACTTTACGGACAGTGACGGTATAATAGCTGAGGGACTGCCCGTTGTGCGAGGTGACAATGAAAATGCTTTTTTGCCAATTATGTATGGATGTGATAATTTTTGCTCATACTGCATAGTGCCATATGTAAGAGGGCGGGAGAGAAGCAGAAACCCGCGTGATATCATTCTTGAGGCAATAAATATAATAGACGGCGGCGCAAAGCTTATAACGCTTTTAGGGCAAAATGTAAACTCATACGGCAAGGGAACAGATACGGATTTTTCGGATTTACTGAGGCTTATTGACGGTTTATCGGGGGATTTTGAGTTTGATTTTATGACATCACACCCGAAAGACTGCTCAAAAAAACTAATAGACACGCTTTCACAAAGCAGTCACTATTGCCGCCGCCTCCACCTGCCCGTGCAAAGCGGGAGTGACAGAATATTAAAGCTTATGAACAGGGGATATACGAGAGATGAGTATTTAACTTTAATAGATTATGCTAAAAATAAAATTCCCGATGTTTCACTTACGACGGACATTATCGTAGGATTTCCCTCTGAAACATATGAAGATTTTAGGAAAACGCTTTCACTTATAGAGGAAGTAAAGTATGACTCTATGTTTACTTTTATATATTCCCCGCGAAAGGGCACAAAAGCATTCTATATGGACGACCACGTTTCTAAAGAAGAAAAATCAAAGTGGTTTCAAGAGCTTCTTGCGGTGCAGGAAAAATACAAAATAAGAAGATAACCCAAAAGGGTTGTTAATAAATTAAGGAGCAAAAATATGGATGTAATTCAACTTACGCGCAAATTAGGAGCAGCAATTCAACAGGACGAGCGTTATTTGGCGTTTTCTGAAGCAAGAAAGGCAAACGACAGTGACGAGGAGCTTGCAAGTCTTTTAGGCAAAATCAATATCGTTCAAATATCCTATCAGAGAGAGGCTGAAAAAGGCGACGATGCGGACGAAGGGAAAATGGAAGCGTACAACAATGAGTTTAACGAGCTGTATAATGAGGTTATGTTAAATCCCAATATGGTACGGTACGAGGCGGCAAGAACCGCTGTGGATGATATGATGAACTATACTGTCCAGCTTCTTTCACTTTGCGTAAACGGGGAAGACCCGGAAACCTGCGAGCCGCAACAAGAGCAACCGTCTTGCGGGCATGACTGCTCCGGCTGTGCAGGTTGTTAGTGTAAAAAAAGGAAATGCAAGGCATTTTAGTCTAAATCTATCAACAAAATCTAAATCGGAGTAGTTTGGTTTTTATGGATAAAAGCTTGAATAAAGAGTTTTCCCCAATGATGCGGCAGTATTTTGAGATTAAAGAAAATAATCCCGATACAATACTGTTTTTCAGACTTGGTGATTTCTATGAAATGTTTTTTGAGGACGCTAAAACGGCCTCAAAAGAATTAGAGCTTGTATTGACGGGACGCGAATGCGGCAGGGAGGAACGCGCGCCTATGTGCGGCGTTCCCTTCCACAGCGCAGACGGATACATAGCTCGCCTTATTTCAAGAGGCTATAAAGTAGCCGTTTGTGAGCAGGTCGAAGACCCGGCGGCTGCAAAGGGAATAGTCAAAAGAGATGTTGTAAGGATTGTAACTCCCGGCACTGTTATAGAAAGCAATATGCTCGATGAGGGCAGAAACAACTTCCTTGCCTCTGTCTATTTGTCGGACGAGGGCGGCGGGGTTTGTTTTGTTGACATTTCCACGGGAACTGTCCACTTAGGCTCTTTTACAGGTGACAATGCAAACGATTTCATAGTAAACGAGCTTGGCAGTTATTCCCCAAGAGAGGTACTGTTAAATCAATATGCGGCAGATGAAACGGTCATTTCGTCTTTTTTTAAAGAGCGGACAGACATAAACAAAGAAGTTTTACAAGACGAACTGTTTGATACAGATAAAAACACAAAAACTATTAAGGCATATATAAAGGAAGATATGCCAAACTTACCGAATGTTTTAAAGGATAATATCCTTGTTTTCGTTTTTGCCGCAGCCCTTAATTATTTGAGTGAGGTACAAAAAGGCGCTGTTGAGGGTATAAGCGAAATAAAGCTAATCAGTACAAATGCGCTTATAAGCCTTGACCTTGCATCAAGGCGCAACCTTGAGCTTACGGAAACTATGATAAGGCGTGAAAAGCGCGGCAGCCTTTTGTGGGTACTTGACAAGACTAAAACAGCTATGGGAAAAAGGCGTTTAAGAAGCTGGGTCGAACAGCCTTTATATAGCTGCGCGCACATAATTTTAAGACAGAACGCAGTTGAGGAGCTTTTTGAAAATATGGCTCTTCTTGAAGATATTACAGAGCAGCTCGAAAAAACTTATGACCTTGAAAGAATTATGGCTCGGATTGTATACGGCAGCGCCAATCCGAAAGAATTAATAGCCTT
This sequence comes from Clostridiales bacterium, assembly GCA_012511005.1. GTDB lineage: Bacteria > Bacillota > Clostridia > Oscillospirales > Acutalibacteraceae > DTU089. Next base: position 2,220 of record JAAZGX010000135.1, on the reverse strand, counting down.
AAAGCTCACGATTGAGCGGTTAGCGGATATAAAAGAGCTGCTAAAAGGCGCAAGAACACGAATGCTAAAAGGCATTAACACTGATATTGATTTGCTTTTGGATGTTCACACGCTCATTAGCGCATCAATAGACGACGAGCCGCCGCTTTCAGTGCGTGACGGTGGATTTGTTAAAAACGGCTATAATGCAGAGCTTGACGAACTCAGAGGCATTGTAAAAGACAGTAAAAACTTTATTTTATCCGTAGAAGCGCGCGAGCAGGAAAAGACGGGCATAAAGAAACTTAAAATCGGATATAACAGAGTGTTCGGCTATTATATTGAGGTGCTTAACACTTATAGAGATATGACTCCAAACTCCTACATAAGAAAGCAAACACTTACGAATTGCGAAAGGTATATAACGGACGAGCTAAAAGAGCTTGAATCAAAAATACTTGGCGCACAAGAGCGAATAATCAGAATAGAAGCAGAAATCTTTTCGGCTGTACTTTCTGCTATAGCGGAAGAATTAGGCAGAGTAAGAACAACGGCAAGGGCAATAGCGGCGCTTGATGCGCTTAGCTCTTTCGCAAGAGTTTCAAGAGATAATAATTATGTAAAACCGGTTGTGGACGATTCTGACGAAATAATAATTAAAAGCGGCAGGCATCCCGTTATAGAGCTTATGCTTGGTGAGGAGTTATTCGTGCCGAATGACGCACATCTTAATTGTAAAGATTTGCGGACTGCCATTATAACGGGACCTAATATGGCAGGCAAATCCACTTATATGCGCCAAGTTGCAATAATAACGCTTATGGCGCAAATCGGCTGTTTTGTACCGGCAAGAAGCGCTAAAATCGGTGTTGTCAGCAAAATATTTACAAGAGTCGGCGCATCGGACGACCTTTCGGCGGGGCAGTCCACATTTATGATTGAGATGACAGAAGTTGCAAGCATACTGAAAAACGCGGACCCACGAAGCCTTATTATTTTTGATGAGATAGGCAGAGGAACCTCTACATATGACGGTATGAGTATTGCGAAAGCCGTTCTTGAATACACGAATAACAGTAAATTTATAGGCGCTAAAACACTGTTTGCAACGCATTACCACGAGCTTTCGGACCTTGAAGCAACTCTCAGCGGCGTTAATAATTATAATATTTGTGTCAAAAGGCATAAGGGTGAAATAACATTTTTACGGCGCATAGAAAAAGGAGCCGCCGACGGCAGCTATGGAATAGATGTTGCGGCGCTTGCGGGAGTGCCGAAAAGTGTGGTAAAAAGAGCGAAAGAAGTATTAAAAGAACTTGAAGCGGCTCATAGCCTTCCTAAAACAACCATATTCTATGAAAACGAAGATATGGATGAGGACGAGGAGCTTCAAATATCCTTTCAATCAAACGAGCAAAAGGAAATTTATGAAGAGCTTCAAACAATAGATATTAATACTTTAACACCGTTTGAGGCGCTGTCAAAGCTCAATCGCCTCATAAATAAAGCAAAGGGAGAAAAATAGCCTAATGTCTGCAATTAATGTATTACCGAAAAATATAGCGGATTTAATAGCGGCGGGCGAGGTTGTTGAAAGACCTGCGTCAGTCGTTAAAGAGCTATGCGAAAATGCTTTGGATGCAGGCGCTGCAAGCATTGTAGTGGAGATTAACAACGGCGGCAAAACATACATAAGAGTGACTGATAACGGAAAAGGAATACGAAAAACGGATGTTAAAAAAGCGTTTATGAGCCACGCAACGAGTAAAATATCTAACGAGGCAGACCTTGACGCTATAAAAACGCTTGGTTTTAGGGGCGAGGCGCTGCCGAGTATTGCCGCAGTATCAAGTGTTGATGTGCTGACAAGAACGGAAAGCGAGCATATAGGAACGCGTTTTGTTATTGAAGGCGGAAAGGAAAAAGTATTTGATGACGCAGGTTGCCCCTTTGGTACGACAGTTTCCGTAAGGAATTTATTTTATAATGTACCGGCAAGAATGAAGTTTCTAAAAAAGGATGTAAGCGAGGGCAATGCCGTCGGCGCTGTCTGCCAAAAGCTTGCAATCTCACATCCTGAAATAGCGGTACGGTTTATAAGAGACGGGAAAGTGGCTTTTAGAACAGCGGGCGACGGGAACCTTCTAAATGTTTTGGCGTCACTTTTCGGAAGAGAAATTAGAGATACAATGACGAAAGCGGAGTATACGGCGGGCGGCATTTCCGTAAAAGGGCTCGTTT
>JAAZGX010000134.1 GCA_012511005.1 Clostridiales bacterium | reverse complement strand
TGGTCGGGATGACAGGATTCGAACCTGCGGCATCTTGGTCCCAAACCAAGCGCTCTACCAAACTGAGCCACATCCCGTTTTTTTGTAGCTTTTAGATTATATATTAACGCTTTGTTATTGTCAATAGAGATAAGTCTTTTGAGTGGTTGTAAGTGGATTTTAGTTGACAAATTGGTGGGTTTCAGTTATATTAAAACAGTATTCAATCGAATAATGCGATTCGGCGCTATAGGCGCAATCGGGCTTAGTGCTTGACATTAACGCTCGGGGATAAGGAAAGTGCGGTGCAAATCCGTCGCAACAGCCATTACCGTAATTAGCTTTTTTAGCTATAAGTCGGAATGCTTATCGTTTCGTACCGGTAAATCGCTTCTGGGCAGTGAGAGGGCGAGGCGGATTTTAAGCCAAATAAATATTTTGGCTCCGTGCGTTCTTTCAGACTTTTATAAGTTTTGGGGAGCGCGTTTATTATATCCGTTTGCGTACAAAATCATAGAAAAAGAGGAGAAAAAATGAAAAAACTTTGTTTCAGAAACAACCTTTGCAAAACCGTGATTTTGTCTGCCCTATGTTTTTTAATGCTTGCCTCAGTCGTTGCGTGCAATAACTCTACCACGCCTGACCCTGGCACTACGGACGGAAGTTCTACCACCCTTGCCGGCACTGCCGCAGACGGACTTTGGAGTAAAGCCTTGTATAATGAGGATAAGGAATTTGGCTCCGGCGCTAAGGTAATTAAGCTTGAAGTAAAAGCTGCAAATAAGTCTGTTACTTTTACAATAAAAACAGATAAGGAAAAGCTTAGCGACGCGTTACTCGAACACGAGTTAATAACGGGTGACGAGGGTCAATATGGTCTTTTCGTTAAATCCGTAAACGGTATAACGGCAAATTATGATGCCGATAAGGCTTACTGGGCTCTCGGTAAAGACGGTGTGATTTTGAATACAGGCGTCGATTCAACAATAATCAGCGCGGATGAGCATTATGAATTTGTCTACACAAAAGGTTAATGTAAATAGAAACAGCGGCAGAAAAAACCGTCCGAATATATATAAAATGACGCTGTTTGCGATGTTTGCCGCTCTTATGCTCGCGTCAAAGGTTTTAATGGAGGTTTTGCCTAATATCCATCCGCTCGGTATGTTTATTATGGCTTTAACCGCCACATACCGTAAAAAAGCTCTTATTCCTATTTATATTTATGTTTTTCTAAATGGTCTTATTGCGGGCTTTGCTATGTGGTGGATACCCTATCTTTATATTTGGACGGTGCTTTGGGGCATTACTATGCTCATTCCCAAAGGGATATCAAAAAAATCTAAAGCAATTGTTTATCCTGTAATAAACGCTCTTTTCGGGCTTTTATTCGGTATTTTATATGCCCCCGCACAGGCTTTAATGTTCAATTTGTCGTTTAGGCAGATGATAGCGTGGATAGCGGCTGGTCTTTCATTTGACGCTATTCACGCGGCGGGTAACCTTGCAATTGGCTTTCTTGTTTTACCTATTTCAGAGCTGTTAAATAAATTAGAAAATATAACTTTAAGGGGAAGGACATGAAAATATTACTTATTGATGCAAAGGGCGGCAAAATGGGAAGACAGCTTGTGGAGCGAATAAAAGCAAGCTTTCCAAAAGCTATAATAACCGCGGTTGGCACGAACAGCAGCGCGACTGCCGCTATGCTAAAAGGCGAACCTGATTTTGCGGCGACAGGCGAAAATTCAGTTATTACCGCTTGCCGAACGGCTGATGTTATAATAGGACCGATTGCAATTGTAATAGCTGATTCGCTTATAGGCGAAATTACACCCTCTATGGCTGTAGCCGTAGGGCAAAGTGATGCCGTAAAAATCCTTATCCCGGTAAATAAATGCGGAAATTTAGTAGCAGGAATAGGTACCGAAACAATGTCCGAGCTTTTAGATGATGTGCTGCTAAAGCTTTCTACTTTGTAAGCTTTATTTGACAAGCTTCTTGTTATATAGTATTATATTACCGTCGGCACAAGCGGCATAAGGGCACAAGCCTAAGGTTTATTTAAGTTAATATTTTTTAGATACTTTGAAGGTGTCGTTTCTTTTATGAAGCGGCACCTTTATATCGGAAAGGAAAGATATGAAAAGACAAAATATTCAAAAACTTGCTCTCTCGGGAATGTTTCTTGCCCTTGCGCTCGTTTTGCCGCTTTTAACGGGGCAAATCCCGCAAATAGGTCAGATGCTTCTGCCTATGCACCTTCCGGTTCTCCTTTGCGGCTTTATTTGCGGCTCGCCTTATGGAATGGCAGTCGGCTTTGTGTCACCGCTTATACGCTATTTATTCTTCCATTTGCCGCCTATTATCCCGACTGGGATACCAATGGCGATTGAGCTTGCAGTATATGGGCTTGTTGCCGGACTTCTATTTAAGGCTTTGCCTAAGAAAAACATATTCATATATATTGAGCTTATCATTTCTATGATAACGGGACGCATTGTTTGGGGTATTGCTATGTTATCTGTTATGAGTATGGGGGGAAACACCTTCGGTTTTAAAGCATTTTGGGCGGGAGCTGTTGTGAATGCTTTACCGGGCATTATATTACAGATTATTTTAGTCCCGCTTATTGTTATTGCTTTTAAGAAATCAAGCTTATTAACGGAAGACTGAAACTAATAAATAAAACCGGCCGCCGTAAAATATCGGCAGCCGATTTTTAATTATACATTAAGTTAACATCATTATTCCAAGCAATTTCATAATATATTCAAATGTATTAAAGAGCATTGACATTAATTTCAAAAGTCCCAAATCTTGAATAATTTGATATGTATCGTCCGATATATTCTCTGTGTTAAGGTCGTGTATATCAACATAAGGAGTGTTTATATCATACTCGGGCGGCTCACCGTTATTGATTGTATAGTAAAACTTTCTTTCATTTATTGAGGTGGGTGAACCATGCAATTTATAAGTTATCGTAACACTGCAACAAGTTTTGCTTACATTCGGCACTTTGCCGACGAATGGAATAACAATACTTTCACCGGGTCCTATCTCTTGTATTTCGCTGACATTAAAGCCTATCCATATATCTTTGCAGTTTATGGACACAATTTTCATAGGATACTGTTTTGACAGGTTTGTAATAACTAAACCAGTATCGTCAGAGCTTAAATACCCCTCTAAACTTTCATCGAACATTGCAAATACTGCCCGCGCGGCACTCGTCGTTGCGTGAAAACGCGGATACTCTGTGCTTGAGTAAACATCTTCTATTTCATTAGTTAATAGCAGTTTTAGGAGAAGTGATGCCGAAAACTCATCTTTATACTCCATACCGTGGAAAAGACCCTCTATAAACCAGGTAGTATCGGGCAAATAAGCAGTAGACGCGTCTATTGTCATTGACGGAGAAACATATAGATTATCACTGTTTATCGCTGTATAGCCATTAGAAAATCGTTTTCCAAATTCCGGTACTGTAGCGCCTGTTGAAGCTTTTGTTGTAATAATACCGTCAGAATTCTCCCTTAGCCCCGATACGATTGGAATATCTGTACCTGCAATAATAGAAACGCGCATATCGTAGTCATCATTGCATTTTTGAAGCCTCGTATCAAATAGCGGCATAACGGAATAATGAAAATCATCGCTGACAGCAATAAGCCCCGCATTTTCATCAGCATCAAGGCGTAAAGATTTCATCTCTTCATAATGCTGTGTTTCGATAAAATCCCATATGCTGCCCCAAT
>JAAZGX010000011.1 GCA_012511005.1 Clostridiales bacterium | reverse complement strand
TTTTCTTGTGAAAGCGGGCGGTTTTTTGTACTTAGTTTGCGTAAATTTCGCAAAATTAGAACAACCGTACTGTTTTGACGAAGCAGCTCATAATTCTGAGGAACGGTTACAACTCCACCGCCGACAGCAATAACAGCACCGCTTTTTTTAGTCACTTCCCGCAAAACCTCCGTTTCGATTTCACGAAAAAAGTGTTCGCCCTTTGTTTTAAGTATGTAGGGCACATCAATTCCCTTTTCATTTACGATTATATCGTCCGTATCATAAAACGGGCGATTTGTTATTTTTGCCAAGGCTTTGCCGACAGAGGTTTTACCGCTGCCCGGCATACCTATTAGAATTATGTTTTTTGTTTTTCGAGAAAGGGTATTTGTAATCTCTAAAACTTTTCCATTGGGAATACTTTTATTTTGAAATAGCTCACTTGCTTTTTTCGCTTGGGAAACGAGCATATAAAGACCGTTACTGCAAGGAATAGAGAGTTTTTCAGCATCGAGCAGCAGTTTTGTTTTTGCGGGATTATAAATCATATCAAGTACAAGACGGCATTTGGTAAAGTGATTTAAGGAAATAGGCGATTTGCCGTTTTCGGGATACATTCCAACGGGTGTTGTGTTGATTATGGCAAAAGCGTCATAATGGCGGGAAAGATTATCATAGTTATCCTCGCCGCTTCGCGATATTGTGATAACGGGAGAGGCACCGAGGTCAAGCAGGGCGGTACGGACTGCTTTTTCCGTTCCGCCGCTGCCGAGTATAAGCACTTTTTTTCCTACTACCTTTGCGGCATTGTCACCGAGTAAATCCAAAAAACCGTCATAATCCGTATTATCCCCGAAATATGAGCCGTCAGCTCTTTTTATAACGGTGTTAACGCTTTTGATTTTTGCTGCCTTTTCTGAAAGCTCACTGCAAAAAGCGATTACATCTGTTTTGTAGGGAATTGTTACATTAAACCCCGAAAGGGGATTATGCCGCATAAATGAAGAAAGCTCTTTGTGCATAAGCGGGTAAAGCTCATATTCGTAATCCCCTAAATACGAATGAATAAGGGGCGAAAAGCTATGCCCGAGCGGTTGACCTATAAGCCCGAATTTATTCAAGCTAAACCACCTCGCTGTAACTGCCTAAGTACTTCATCTTTACGCATAAATCCTCAATACCGTCAAACACTTTCAAGAATTTTTCATCGTATACAGATGCCTCTAAATCAAAATAGAACATAAATTCAAAATCACTGTTAGGAAGCGGACGGCTTTCAAGCTTAATAAGGTTAACACCCAAAGCATAAAAATGTGACAGTGTTTTATAAAGTGCGCCGGGTTTGTGCGGCAGTACCATCATAATACTCGTTTTATCTGCCCCGGGATATATTTCAAGCTTTTTAGAAATGCAAATAAACCTTGTGAAGTTGCTGCCTTGGTCTTGAATGGACTCGTTTTGGCAATAAAGGTCATATAAATCGGCGCAAGCGCGGGAGGAAATAGCCGCGGCATCTTTTCTGCCCGAATTAAATATATGCTCTGCCGCCACAGCCGTATTTTCACACGGCGTTATTTTTACACCGGGGAGCGTTTTAAGAAAGTCTTCACACTGTGATATTGCCTGCTCATGCGTGAATATTTCTTTAATATCAGATAATTTCACATCTTTATTAGTTAAAAGACAATGGTCTACTTTAAGCCTCGTGCTTTTTACAATACTAAAATCGTATTTCATCATAAGGTCATAAATTTTATTTACGGAGCCTGCCGTGCTGTTCTCTAAAGGCAGTACACCGTAACGGCAAAGCCCCTTATCAATAGCGGAAAACACACTTTCAAAAGAGCTGAAAAACATTAGGCTCGGATAGTCAAACAGTTTTTCACAGGCTTGTTGTGAAAAAGAGCCTTCAACGCCTTGGCAAGCCACTAAAGCTTTACTTGGAAACGACTTCTCAGAGCCATTTAATGCGTTTATAATTGATTTTTGCAAAACCGATTTACCGTTTGTCTGTTGTTTTTGATAAAAGCGGCTAAGCTCAAATATTAGGGAGTATAGCTAGCGGGCATAATTTTCCGTCTTGTCACTGCACATATCGGCAATTTCTTCAAGCTTTTCCCTTTCACGGCGGGGGTCTAAAATCGGTAGATTGTTTTCCTTTTTGTAATCGGCAATTTTTGCGGCAATATCCATACGCTCACAAAAAAGCTTTACAAACCTCTCATCAATATTATCAATTTGTTTTCTGTATTCCATTAAATCCATACCTATCACTCCTTTAATTTATTTTTTTATACCGTAGAAAAGCGTCACATACCGCTATTGCCGCCGCCGCCTCAATACAGGGTACGGCTCTTATTGCAATACAGGGGTCATGCCTGCCTTTTACTGATATTTCTGCATTCTCCATCTTTTCCATATCTACTGTATTTTGCTGTATCGCTATGGAGGGCGTAGGTTTTATTGCTGTTCTGAAAATTATCGGCATACCGGAGGACAATCCTCCTAAAATTCCGCCATGATTATTTGCGGCTATTTTTATTTTGCCGTCTTTAATTATAAAGCTGTCATTATGCTCACTGCCGAGCATACCTATGCTGTCAAATCCGCTTCCAAACTCAATGCCCTTTACGGCGGGTACGGCAAAAACGGCGGCTGAAATTTTGTTCTCAAGCCCATAAAACATAGGCTCACCAACGCCCACAGGAAGACCTATAACGGCACATTCAATAGCCCCTCCGACAGAATTTCCGTCCTCGCGAACGGAGTTTATCAGTCTTTTCATCTCTTTACCCGCCGCTTTGTTTATAACGCAAAGCTCACCGTCCTGCGCTTTATCAAAATCCTCTTTAGATACAGATACAGGGTCAAACCTGCTGTCCCAGATATCACCTATTCGCTCAATATGCGCGCCTATATAAATATGAGAAAGAGCTAAAATCTCCATACAAACGGCGCCCGCAATACAAAGCGGAGCCGTAAGTCTGCCTGAAAAATGCCCGCCGCCCGTTTTATCCTCAAATCCCTTATATTTCATACGCGCCGTAAAATCAGCATGGGAGGGGCGGGGAGTATTAAAAAGCTCCTTGTAGTCTTGCGGCTTTGTATCAGTATTCTTAATAACAGCACAAAAAGGCGCACCGCAGAGGTGACCGTCATATACACCCGATAAAATTTCAAAAGAGTCCGTCTCTTTTCTTTTAGTCCCAAGCGGATTAAAAGCAGGTGAGCGGCGTTTTAGGAAGTCTTTGATAAAGTTTTCGTTAATAGGAATACCAGAAGGCAGTCCGTCTATAACGACGCCGATTGCGTTTGAATGTGATTGACCGAATATTGATACCTTTATGTTTTCACCGTAAAAAGAACCCATTTATAAAACCTCCGAAATATTTGCGCCAAGCTTACGAAAATCCTCGAAAAAGAGGGGATAGGATTTACTTACACTTTCGGCATTTTCAATTACTATATCTTCTTGACTTATAAGTGCCGCAGAAGCCGACATCATCACGATACGGTGGTCAAAAAAGGAATGTACCGTACCGCCTGAAAGCCGCCCGTTACCGCTAATTATCAGCTTATCCTCCGTGACGGCAGTATCTGCGCCAAGCAGTGTCAGAGTGCGGCTTATGGAATTTAGCCTGTCACTTTCCTTAAACCTTAATCTATCTGCATTATAAAAAACGGTTTTACCGACTGCGCCTGCTGCCGCTGTTGCTAATGCCGGCACAAGGTCGGGAATTTCTGAAGTGTCAATTTCTATACCTGAAAGGTCGCTCTTTTTTACCGTGACAAAATTTTCGTTTTCCGTTACAAAGGCGCCAAACCTCTTTAATATATCAGTAACTTTTCTATCCGCTTGAACAGACGAATTGTTAAGACCCGTTACAGTTACTTCACCCGCCGCGGCGGCGGCACAAAGCCAAAATGCCGCGTTAGACCAGTCCCCCTCAGAAACAATGGTTTTAGGGGAAATGTACCGCTGATTTCCTTTGACTTTTATAATACTCTCTGACATTTCGACTGTAATTCCAAACTTTTTAAGGGTAGTAAGCGTTATATCTACATAACCTTTAGATTGCAGCGGGCTTGTTATTTGAATTTCGCTGTCCTCTTTAAGGAGCGGCAACGCAAAAAGCAGTCCCGTAATATATTGAGATGAAATATCGCCGGGAAGTGTGAAAGTCCCTGCGGTTAAACTACCGCTTACCGTTACCTTTTCCTCATTTTTACCGCTGATTTTTATGCCGTGACTCTCAAGCGCATTAAAAAGGTCATTAATAGGTCTGTCTTTCAGTCTGCCGTCAAGTAAAAACACGGTATCAAGACCGAGCGCCGCCGCTACGGGGAGTAAAAATCTGTATGTAGAGCCGCTTTCACCGCAATTGAGAATAATATCCTTTTCATTTTTATGCTTACTATGAGGAGTTACGATAAATTTATCGTCCTCCCTAATTACATTTGCGGTAAGAGCGTCAAGGCATAAAGCCGTGGCTGTTATGTCCTCTGAAACTGTTTTACAAAGGATTTTTGTTTTTTCTTTTGAAAGAGCGGCACAGATAAGCTCTCTATGCACAAAGGATTTTGAGGCGATAGCCTCTATCTGTCCGTTTATTTTGGCGGCTGATACAATAGCTTTCATACAATCCCTCAATTCAGTCCAAGCTGTAAAAGTGTGCGCATTTCTGATAGCGGCACCGTTTTAAGAATGCATTTTCCGATTTTTTCAGGAATTATCAGCGTTATTTTATCGCCTTTTCGTTTTTTATCGGAAATTGCGGCATTATACAGCTCTTGTGCGCCATAAATACTTTCTGTCGGCAGGTTATACATTTGAAGTATAGAAATAAGGGCATCATAACAATGTCTTTCACATATTCCGCTTTTAACTCCCGCTTTTGTCATAATAGCCATACCAACAGCTACTGCCTTGCCGTGTGAAATTGTAAAGTTGCTGCATTTTTCTATTGAATGCCCAAATGTGTGACCGAAATTAAGAATATTTCTAATGCCCTTATCGCACTCGTCAAGCTCTACAATATCGCGTTTAATTTTAACACAGCTTTCAATTATGCCGTCAAGTTCAAGTGTTTTATTTGATTTTAATCTGTTTAGAAGTTCGAAATCTCTTATAAATGCATATTTAAGGATTTCCGAAAAGCCGTTTGATAACTGCTCATTATCAAGAGTACTAAGAGTAGAGGTATCACAAATTACAAGCTCCGGCTGATAAAAAGCGCCCGCTAAGTTTTTGCCAAACGGAAGGTCCACAGCAGTCTTACCGCCGACAGAGGAGTCAACCATAGCAAGTAAAGTAGTAGGTATTTGAACGAGCTTTATTCCGCGCATAAAAATGGCCGCCGCAAATCCCGCAATATCACCGACTACGCCTCCGCCCAGCGCAAAAACCATATCTTGATTGGAGAGGCGGTTTTCTGCAAGAAAGTTCAAAATAGCGACTAAATTATCGGTATTTTTTGAGCTTTCACCGTTTTGAAACACATATTTAATCGTTTCAAACCCTGCCTCTTTTAGAGAGACTTCAAGCTGTTTTGAATAAAGCGCGTCAACAATATCATCCGTTATAATTGCCGCTTTTGAAACGCCTGTAATTTTGGAAATTAAACTGCCCGCGCTTTTTAAGAGGTCATTTGCGATATATACGGTATATGCCTTGCTTTTGGCGTTAACCCTTACGCTTTTCATTTTGTGACACCTTTTTCTTTTGAGTATTCCCTTCTTCAAGCAGGGTGCAAAGTCCGTTTGGATTTTTCCTTTCTAAAACTTCCTTGTATTCTGACAAGCTATTTATAAGAATATCGAGTTCATTAATAAGATTATCACGATTTTCTATAAAAAGCTCTGTCCACATTATGGGGTTTAGTCTTGCGACACGCGTCAAATCCCTAAAGCTTCCGGCGGAAAAACCTTTATGACTTAAAGAGGCAGGGCTTTTAATATATGCGTTTGATACAATATGGGGAAGCTGTGAGGTAAAGGCTATTAATTCATCGTGCTTTTCTGCCGTAACGGCGTTTATGCTCAAGAAATTCATAGGCGAAAGCACTTTTTTAACGCGGTCAAAAAGTGCAATATTATCAAAAACCTTCGGAGTAATTACCATTGGCGCGCCGTCAAATAATGTCGCCCTGCTGTTTTTATATCCGAAAAGGTGCGAGCCTGCCATGGGGTGCCCTCCTACGAAAGTAAAGCCGTATTTATCGGATAGGCCGAACCCCTTTTCACAAACCATGCGCTTTGTGCCGCAGCAGTCCATAACAAGAGCATTTTTCGGAATAAGGTGCGCTATCATATCAAGGTATTCACAGGCGGCTTTCGGATAAAGGGCTATTAAAATACAGTCGCATTCACCGATTGTTTTTCCGTTTAACTCACCGTCAATTGCACCGTCTATAATTGCAAATTGGGTTATACTTTTATCAATATCATACCCAAATACCGTGTATCCGAAAGAGCGTTTATATGCCTTAGCAAGTGAGCCGCCTATAAGTCCCAAGCCTGCTATTCCTATTTTCATTAGCTCATCGCCTCTCGAATTTTTCTAACTGTCTTTGCAACAGCGTCAAACTGCTCCGGAGTAAGTGACTGCGCGCCGTCACAAAGAGCGCACTCAGGGTTGTTGTGGACTTCTATTATAAGTCCGTCTGCTCCTGCCGCCGCTGACGCCGCCGCCATAGAGCCTACAAGGCGGGAAATGCCCGTAGAGTGACTTGGGTCTACAACAACGGGAAGATGAGAAAGCTCATGAAGTGCCGGCACTGCCGACAAATCAAGCGTGTTTCGAGTGTATGTTTCAATCGTTCTAATGCCGCGCTCGCAAAGTATAACATTTTCATTTCCGCTTGCCATAATGTATTCCGCACTCATTAAAAGCTCCTTTAATGTGTTGGCAAGTCCTCTTTTTAAGAGAATAGGCTTATTGGTTTTACCGACTTCTTTTAGAAGCTCAAAATTTTGCATATTTCTTGCCCCTATTTGAAGCACATCAACCTCCTCAAAAAGCTCAATATCATTAAAATTCATAATTTCCGTAACAATCGGAAGTCCAGTTTCTTTTTTTGCTTTCAGCAGTAAATCTATACCCTCTTTATGCATGCCCTGAAAATCATACGGCGATGTACGCGGTTTAAACGCTCCGCCGCGAAGAAGCCCCGCGCCCGACGCCTTAACGCTTTTTGCGATTGATGTAAGCTGCTCCTCTGACTCAACAGCACAAGGACCCGCGATTATCTCAAAGTTGCCGCCGCCAATTTTCCTGCCGCAAATGTCCACAACAGTGTTTTCTGAATGGAATTTCCTGTTTGCTTTCTTAAACGGGTCGCTTATCCTTGTTACGGACTCTATAATAGACAAGCTTTCCAGAAGCCCTGTGTCTATTTCACTCGTATTGCCGATAAGCCCTATTATACAATGATATTTACCCTCAGACACATTGACCTCAAGTCCCATACTTTTGAACCATTCGCAAAGATTTTCCCTTTGCTGAGGTGTAGTTCCTTCCTTTAATACCGCTATCATAAAATCTCTCCTTAATTAAAAAATAAGGCCGCCCAGATGTGATTCTGTGCGGCCTTTAATCGTTAGCTATTGAACAGTCAAAAAGGTTTTATATCAGCACAAATCACTTCTACCCCGTTAAAAAGGTAAAAGTAAAAATAAAAGGATGCTGAATTCATAAGTTTGCGTTTCATTTCGCAAAACCCTTTCAAAAACT
>JAAZGX010000133.1 GCA_012511005.1 Clostridiales bacterium | reverse complement strand
GGGCGGGCAGATAATGCTGATACCACATGAGCTTATTCACCCCAACCCCAATCAGCCGAGAGTTCACTTCGATTATAAAGAGCTTGAGGGTTTAGCATCGTCCATAAAAACTAACGGAATGTTACTGCCTATCACAGTTCGTAATGCGGACAACGGAGATTTTGAATTAATATCAGGCGAGAGACGCTTGCGCGCAGCAAAGCTTATAGGTATGGCAAATGTGCCGTGCATCATAATGGATGTTACAGATAGCCAATCAGCACTTTTTGCGGTAATAGAAAATGTTCAGCGGCAAGAGCTAAACTTTTTTGAAGAGGCTATAGCTATTGAAAAACTGTTAGGCGAGTATAATATGAGCCAAGAGATAGTAGCAAGAAGCCTTGGAAAAGCGCAATCAACCCTTTCAAATAAGTTAAGGCTGCTGCAATTAACAGAAAATATACGCGATAGGATTGTTGAGGCAAAGCTTACCGAAAGGCACGCAAGGGCGCTTCTCAAATTACCGGATAACGCCGCAAGGCTAAACGCCCTGTCTATAATAATTGATAGGCATTTAAATGTGTCTGAAACAGACAAGCTTATAGCGCAAATGCTTAAAAAGGATGAAAATCAAAAGAAAACTCCGACAAGAACATACAGGGATTTAAGGATTTTCATAAATACGCTAAATCACGCTGTAGACGCTATTCGAAGAGCGGGGATTGACGCGGACACCGCAAAAAGCGAAACAGATGAATATATAGAGTACTTAGTAAGAATACCTAAAATAGACGAAAAGTCGTATGCAAAAGCGATATAACCCCGAAAGGGTTTATATAAACAGCCATATCTTTCTCTTTCACACCCCACATCCACAGTCTAAAGGGCGACCGGAAACGGCCGCCCTTTAGGCTTTTATAGAAACAGTATAAATGGCTATATGGTGTTGTAAGCACTTATTAGTAGAATGACAGCTAATGTATGCTATACGGGTTTACTGCTTAAAATGTTCCATGTGGAACATTTTAATGTCCGGCACCTCAAGATGATGAATATGGTAATGCCAAGGATGTTCCCCGTGGAACAATAAATGGAGGCAAACTAACTTAAAAAATGAAGGGCGCATTTTAACCCTACAATTGGATTTTAATGCGCCCTTTGAGTTTCGCTTTTATTCTTCTTCCTCTGCCTTTGCGTCTTCAATGACCTTTTGTGCTATGTTTGCAGGGGCTTCCTCATAGCGGGCAAAATCCATTGAAAAGTAACCTCTGCCTTGAGTTACGGAACGAAGGACTGTTGAAAAATCGCCCATTTCAGCCATTGGCACTTCAGCCTCAAGCTTTTGCATTTTGGGCTCATCTGCGGCACCCATGCCAAGAACCCTGCCGCGGCGCCTCGTAATATCACTCATAATATCGCCCAAATTATCATCGGGCATATATGCTTGTACTGTGCCGATAGGCTCAAGAATGGCAGGGTTAGCCTCCGGAATTGCTGCCTTAAAAGCAAGCTGTGCTGCCGTTTTGAAAGCCATTTCGGATGAATCAACGGGGTGATATGAGCCAAAGTGGAGCGCGGCTTTAATTCCTACCATTGGGTAGCCTGCTACCATGCCTCTTGCAATACACTCTCTTAGACCCTTTTCAACAGCAGGAAAATAGTTTTTGGGAACGGAGCCGCCGACGACCTCGTTTGAGGTGAACACAAAATCTTCTTCTCCGGAGTAAGGCTCGAAACGAATGTAAACATCGCCGAACTGACCGTGACCGCCGGACTGTTTCTTGTGGCGACCCTGCTTGTCTACGACCTTGCGTATGGTTTCACGGTATGCGACTTTCGGCAAAGTTAAGTCCACCTCTACACCGAATTTAGTCTTTAGTTTATTAACGATAATATCAAGGTGCTGCTCTCCAAGCCCTGATATTACCTGCTCTTTTGTCTCTTCATTAGTTGCAAATATGATTGTAGGGTCTTCCTCCATTAATTTGCGAAGACCTGCAGCAACTTTATCTTCCTCGCCCTTTTTGCGTGTTTTAACTGCCATTGAAAGACAGGGAATAGGGAAGTCTACGGTTTTTAGCTTTAATACTTCTTTTGCGGAGCAGATGGTATCGCCTGTATTCGTA
This sequence comes from Clostridiales bacterium, assembly GCA_012511005.1. Taxonomy (GTDB): domain Bacteria; phylum Bacillota; class Clostridia; order Oscillospirales; family Acutalibacteraceae; genus DTU089. The sequence continues at coordinate 3,989 of JAAZGX010000133.1, read as the reverse complement.
TTTGAAAGCTTTGTAAGAACGGCTATATCTCCTGCATTTACAACAGAAGCTTCCTCTTGTTTTGCACCTTTGACGAAAAGGAGCTTGCCCATTCTTTCTGTTTCCCCTGTTGTGGCATTGTAGGCGGGAGTGTCGGACGAGATTTTCCCTGATACGACTTTAAAGAAGGACATTTTTCCAACAAATGGGTCAGCTATAGTTTTGAAACAAATGGCGGCAAGCGGTCCGTTCTCGTCACAGGAAAGCTCAACATCTTCACCTGCAGAGTTTTTAGCAATTTCTTTAGCTTCTCCTGCGGCGGGGGCAATCTCCGAGATAATGTCAAGCATTATATCGATAGCCTCTGCGTTTGCACCGGAGCAAGCGAACACGGGATAGATTTCTCCCGTAGATATGCCTGTGCGAAGACCTTTTAGAACTTCTTCAAAAGAAAATGCTTCTTCCATAAAAAACTTTTCCATAAGCTCTTCGTCAGCAGATGCAACGGCTTCATTAAAGACCTCTTTCATAGCATCGACTTTCGCGTCACCCGCAAAGTCTATTTCTGCACCCTTGCCGTTCTTATATTCATAAGCTTTTCCCGTAGCTAAATTTACAAATGATGTTACAGTGTCCCCTGCCATTACGGGTACGATTACGGGGCAGATTTTTGCGCCGTATTCATCAGTTAAAGCATCAATCGTTTTATAAAAATCGGTATGTTCGGCATCAGTTTTAGTAACGGCGAACATTTTTGCTGTTTTGCGTGAGTTTGCGGCTTTTATAGCCTTTTCTGCACCGACATCAAGACCTGAGCCTGCAGATGTTACGATAAGCACGCTTTCGGCGGCGCGCACTCCCTCGCTTAGCCCTCCTGCAAAGTCAAAAAATCCGGGGGTGTCAATTAAGTTTATCTTTTTGCCTTTCCATTCAGCGGGAGCTACGGAACTTGAAATAGAAACGCCTTTTCTTTTCTCTTCGGCGTCATAGTCCATAACTGTGTTACCGTCTGCCACTTTGCCGAGCCTGTCAGTGCTGCCCGACACATAAAGCATAGCTTCGCAAAGCGTGGTTTTACCTTTGCCGCCATGTCCCGCAACAGCTATATTACGGATGTTGTCTGTGCTATAAGCTTTCAATATTTTTCCTCCTCAAAGGTGACGCCCTTTGGGCGTGCGCCTGTTTTCTTCAGTTTTCCGTCTTTGTATTCAAAAACGAAATAGTGCAAAAGCATACAGACAAATTATATCATATTGTCAATATAATTTCAATGAAAATTTTTTGCTTGTACAAGAGCCCAATTATTCGGATTTTTTTAAAATTTGGTTGAATTAAAATAGAAAGTATGATACTATTTATATGGAATTTTGTTTGCTATTTATAATGATGCAAAAACCATACTATGTTTGTATTGAGAGGTGTGTTTTTGTTGAAAAACACAAGAAAGATAATGATGTTGGCAACCGTTATATTAGTTGTTGCTATTGCGTTTGTGAGCTGTAAGAAACCGACTGGCGGTGTTCCCGTAACGGACGAGCATGGCAATACTATTACTGATGTTAACGGTGAAGTAATAACGGTTATACCGGAAACAGTTTATGTAACGGTTACTGACGAAGATGGTATGGCAGTGACGGACAAAAAAGGAAAAGCGCTTACAACGGCTGTTTATAACGATATAACCGTTGCAATTCCTGTTACTGATAAAGACGGTAAAGCAGTAACGGACGCGGCAGGAAGTCCTGTCACGGAAACCATTGTGGTAAAACCTACTTTCCCAAAACAGACGAGTAAATCTACCGGAACACCGGGTACTACAAGTATAATTAATGTTCCGCTTACGGACGGGCTCGGTAACACACAGACCGATACTAAAGGTAATGTTATAACATATACAAAAGTAGAATCAGACCCTCTGCCCACCTCTCCTGAAATTACGAAAACAAGCTGGAAAAGAACATTTGGAGGTACTTTGCAGGATTATATACCAAGCGTTGCCCCCACCTTTGACGGCGGATGTGTAGCACTCGTTGTTACAAACTCTACTGACGCTGACTTAAAAGGACTTATGAACGGGTACAGCACTCCTGCTACGGCGGTCGTAAAATACGATAAAGACGGCGGCGTGGAGTGGAAAAAGGTTATCGGCGGCACAGGAGTTATAGCTCTGACGACAGTTGAGGTTGCAAAAGACGGTAGTATATATGCCGCGGGGTACTCAACGGTGCCGGGGGACGGACAAGAGAGACAAGGCTCTTATGATGCTGTTGTGTACAAGCTTGATAAAAACGGAACAAAGCTTTGGGCAAGAAGTTTTGGAACATCAACTACAGATATGTTTATAGATATTGCCGTGCTTGATGATATGAGTGTCGTTTGCGTCGGCTCTGTTGGTACTAATGACGGTGATGTTGCTGCATTCAAGCGCGCGCTTACAGACTCCTCTTGCTGTATTGTAAAATATTCCTCGTCGGGCGAAAAGCTTTTTGCAAATATTATAGGCGGCGCACGGGACCGTTTTGTAGGCATATGCGCTGCAAAAGATGGAGGCTTTTACATTTCGGCTGTTATTTACTCCGACTTCTTTTTCGAGTGCAAGGGCAAAAGTGACGCCGCAGTAATTAAGCTTGACAGTAAGGGTAAACAAGTTTGGGCAACGCCCATATCAGGCTCTAATATAGAATACTTCCCCGGGATTACTCTTGCAAACAATGGCGACGGTTGCGTTATCGTTGGCCGCTCAAACTCTATGGACGGCTTTTTTACGGGAGAGCTTTCTGCAAAAGGAGAGTATGACGCTTATATAATTAGAGTGGATAAAGAAGGGACTATATTCTGGGGCAGTCCGTTTAGAGGGCAGTACGATGATAGCTTTTCAAGCGTAGTCTGCACGGCGGACGGCTATGTTGCTGCCGGCTATTCAAAGTCATCAATAAGAGATTTAAGAGCCGTTGGCAACAATGGCGGGCAAGATATTGTTGTAGCGTGTTTTTCGTATTCCGGTGAATTGAAGTGGACGAAGGGCTTAGGCGGCAGCCACGACGAAGCTGCGGAAAGCATTTGCGCCGTTTCCGGCGGATATATATGTGCCGGAAAAACATTTTCCTCTGACAATGCTCTTTCGGACATACCCGGTCAAAAAAGCAACGGTGAATACTCTGTGGGAGTGTTGTTCAAATTTACTAAATGACGAGGCAGGGAATGGAAAAAATATTTTTTACTATTGATAGCGCAGGGGATTTACCAAAGGATATTGCCCTTCGCTATACTGACATTGAGGTTATACCCTTGCATATTGTTCTTGGAGACGATAGCTTTAAGGACGGGGAGGATATACAATCTCCCGATGTTATTGACTATGTAGACAGAACAAAAATGCTTCCGAAAACATCTGCCGTAACGGTTGGCGAATATATTGATGTTTTTGGAAGGCTTAGCAAAGCAGGGTACAGTATCATACATATTTCTCTTTCATCTAAGCTTTCAGGCTCACACCAAAGCGCGCTTATTGCATCAAAGGATTTTCCGAATGTATATGTTATAGATTCTCTTCTTGCAACGGCGGCTATATCACTTCTTCTTTTAAGAGGTTGTGAAATGCGTGAAAGCGGATTATCCTCAAAGGAGATTATAACGGAATTAGAGCAGTTAAAAACGAAAGTTAAAATCACCTTTGTAATAAATAACCTTGATTATCTTCACAAGGGCGGAAGATGTTCGGCTTTAGCGAGTTTCGGTGCAAATGTCTTGGGGATAAAGCTCTGCATTGAATCACGCGAGGGCGCGCTTTCCGTAAAAAGAAAGTACAGGGGTCGGCTTTTGCAGTGCCAGTTATCTTATATAGATGATATTATTTCTGAATATAAGGAGAATATTGATAATAAAATCGCTGTATTTGTATATACCCTGGGAATTTCTGATGAAGACAAAGAAAAAATAAGAAGTAAAATAGAAAAGACCTTTTATTTTAAAAAGACTATCGAAGTGCAGGCGGGATGTACTATGACTTC
>JAAZGX010000132.1 GCA_012511005.1 Clostridiales bacterium | reverse complement strand
TCCCCTGCTTCCTCTATTTCAATATCCTCCGCCGGCATTTCAGAAAGTGTGCGGCGATAAATTACCGATACCTCTTTTGCGCCAAGCCTAATAGCAGTACGGCAAGCGTCCATAGCTGTGTTTCCGCCGCCTACAATAGCAGTCTTTTCACCGATATACGGCGCTTTTGAAAGCGAAACATCACGCAAAAAGTCTATACCGCCATAAACATTTTGCAAATGCTCTCCCTCTAAAGAGAGCTTACCGCTTGACCACGCGCCAATAGCTATTACAACGGCATCGTAATCCTCGCGTATGTTTTTTAAGGAAACATCTTTTCCTATTCTAACATTGTTCTTCATAATAACGCCGAGAGACGCTATTTCTGCTATTTCCGTATCAAGAACCTTACTCGGAAGTCTGTACTCCGGTATACCGTAGCGAAGCATTCCGCCCATTTCAGGCATACTGTCAAAAACAGTTACTGTATGACCTTTAAGAGAGAGGAAATATGCCGCTGTAAGCCCACCGGGTCCGCCGCCTATAACCGCAACTGTTTTTCTCGTTGATTTTTCCTTAATAGGAAGATAAGTTTCACCTTTCTCATGAAGCTTATCTGCCGCAAAACTTTTTATATATGCTATTGATATAGGCTCCTCAACAAGCTGCCTTCTGCAAGCTGTTTCACATGGATGCGGACATACCCTGCCTATTGAAGCGGGTAAAGGATTTGTCTCTTTAATAATTCTGACAGAGTTTTTATAGTCACCCTCTGCCGCCATTTTTAAATACCCTTGACAGTCAGTACCCGCAGGGCAATTAAGAACGCACGGCGCAATACAGTCGCCCTCATGGTCACTCATAAGCAGCTCAAAAGCAATTTTTCTGCACTTGTCAGCGCGCTTGGTATTTACATTTACTACCATTCCATCGGAAACCCTTGTGGCACACGCGCGAAGCAGTTTTGGGTTACCTTCTGCTTCGACAAGACATACACCGCACCCACCGTAGCTTTCCATGCTTTTATCAAAGCAAAGATTAGGAATATGTATGCCATTTTTATTGGCGACATCAAGAATTGTTTCGCCCGTATTTGCCGTTAGTTTTATTCCGTTTATGGTAAGATTTATCATATTCATCTTTCTTACCTCACTTTTACTGCATCAAAGCGGCAGACATCATAACATTCGCCGCATTTAATGCACAAATCTTGATTTATGGTATGAATTTGCTTAACTTCGCCGTCTATGGCGTTCGTCGGGCATTTTCTTGCACATAGTGTGCAGCCCGTACATTTTTCAATATCAATTTCATATTTTCTCAAAGCAGTACACTCGCCTGCGGGACACCTTTTTTCATTGATATGAGCTTCGTACTCGTCAATAAAATATATAAGCGTAGTAAGCACAGGATTTGGAGCTGTTTGCCCAAGTCCGCAAAGCGCACCGTCTTTAACAGCGTAGCAAAGCTCTTTTAGCGTGTCTATATCCTCTGTCTTTCCTTCGCCTTTTGTTATACGGTCAAGGATTTCATAAATACGCTTCGTGCCTATTCGGCAGTGTGTGCATTTTCCGCAAGACTCTTTCGTCGTAAAGTCAAGAAAGAATTTAGCCATATTGACCATACATGTATCTTCGTCCATAACGACCATGCCGCCGCTGCCCATAATCGCGCCTGTGTCAGACAGTGATTTATAATCTATTACCGTATCAAGTAAATTAGAAGGGATACAGCCGCCGGACGGACCGCCTAATTGTATGGCTTTTATATCTTTATCATCGCGAATGCCTGCGCCAATATCAAAAATCACTTCACGCAGCGTTTTCCCCATTGGTACCTCAATAAGGCCGCCGCGGTTTGTTTTACCCGTCAGCGCAAACACCTTCGTACCTTTATCCTTTTCCGTTCCTAAAGCGGCATATTTATCGCCGCCCTCAGATATAATCCACGGTACATTTGCAAATGTTTCAACATTATTAATATTAGAAGGCTTGTGCCAATAACCCGACTGTGCGGGAAACGGAGGCTTTAGCCTCGGCATACCGCGGCTACCCTCAAGCGACTCTATAAGAGCCGTTTCCTCACCGCATACGAATGCGCCTGCACCGGCTTTTATGCGCATATGGCACGAAAAATCCGTACCTAAAATATTGTCTCCGATAAAGCCTTTTTCCTCTGCTTGTTTTATAGCTTTTTTAAGCCTTAAAATAGCAAGCGGGTACTCTGCTCTTATATAAACAATCGCTTCTTTTGCTCCTATTGCGTAAGATGCTATCAGCATACCCTCAATAAGAGAATGCGGGTCACTTTCTATTACAGCTCTGTCCATAAATGCGCCGGGGTCGCCCTCGTCAGCGTTGCATATTAGGAACTTTTCGTCACCCTCTGAGATTTTTGCGGCATTCCACTTAAACCATGTTGGAAATCCGGCGCCGCCGCGCCCCGCTAAACCCGAAATTTTAATTTGCTCTATCACGCTATCTGCATTTAAGTTGAACAGCGATTTTTTAAGAGCCTCATAGCCGCCGTTTTTTATATATTCATCAATATTTTCCGGGTCTATCAAACCGCAATTTCGAAGCGCAATTCTCGTTTGCTTTTCTAAAAACTCCATATCCTTTTCATCTATAAAAAGGCTTTCTATCGTTTTTATATCGTTATTTTTAACGGCTAAAGCTATTAATTCAGCTTGTTTCGGCTCTACTTTTACCAAGCGTTTTACAAGATTTTCACCGTCATATATATCAACAATAGGCTCAAGCCAGCACATACCGATACAGCCCGTTATGCCAAGCTTAACACCCTCCGGTAAAACTTCTTTAATAGCAGAATAAACCTTGCCGGCTCCCGCGGCTATACCGCAACTGCCTTCACCGACTATAATTTTCATACGAGCGCCTCCTTTTTTTGCAGCTCTTTGATTATAAGCTTAACTTTCTTTGGCGTGAGATTGCCGTATGTTTCCTCATTAATCATAATTGCGGGAGATAGTGAGCAACAGCCAAGACATGCGACGATTTTCAATGAAAAAAGCCCGTCTTTCGTCGTTTCGCCGTCTTTTATATCAAGTGTATCTGTAATTGCTTTTAGGATAGATTCCGCGCCGTTAACATGACACGCTGTACCCTCGCAAAGCATAATCAGATATTTGCCAATGGGCTGAAATCTAAATTGCGCATAAAAAGTAGCAACACCTAAAACTCTTGCGGGAAAAATTCCGGTACTGTCCGAAATCTTATATAAAACATCTTCAGGAAGATAGCCGTAAACTTCCTGTGCTTGCTGCAAAATTGTGATAAGACTGCCTTTAATTCCGGCATACTTATCAAGAATGCCATCTATTAAAGTTAAATCAACTTCATTAAGTGTATGAGACATACAATCTCCTCCGTATCAGTAAAAATATGCTCTTTTTACATTACAAGGAGCGGAACACACGCAAAAAACGCATTTCTATCCGCCCGCAAATCATATAAGTATAAGCTTGGAAAGTTTTTCGTTATATTAAGCCTTTGAAAAGCAGTATTAAAAAGCTTATTCTCCGTATATTTCGGCAAAAATCGTTTAAATGCAAACATAATTTTGCCCAACTATATTTAATCATAAATTTGACACAATTTCAATACATTTTCACAAATTTAGTTTATTTTTTCACAATTAAGATTATATATATGATAATTTTGTGCATTTTTTTAATTCACCTGTAAAAACAACTCTTTTATTCCCGAATGAGGCATATAATACCAGACACCGTCAATTTTCAAGCTTACAAAATCCGGATTAATTGTATCGTATTTACCAAGTTTGCCGCTTGCGTTAAGGGCAATTTTTAATTTTGCCGCCTTTTCAATATTGCTTGTAAATTTTAATTCATTACTGCAATATAAATTTATGTCCGAAACTTCCTTTTCCAAAGCATAGCTTATTTCTAAAACTTTGCATTCTATTTTGAATTTTTCACCGCATTCGCTATTATAAAAATCTTTTATCTCTGCATATTGACTTTTAATATCCTCGTTATAATTTTCTTGTTTATAATATTTGTATTTTAAATTATAGTCTTTATACTCATCAAAAAGTATAGAAAAATAAATATTAATATCATTTTTTTGAATGGAAGAGGCATAGGAAAAAGCTGTTTTTTCGGGATGCTCTTTTTTTATTAAAACCCTTACGCCGTATATTGCTGCAATTAATATGCAAAACAAAATAAAGACAGTAAATACATTAAACGGCGTTATTTTGCTCCACAAAGAATTGCGGTACTTCAAATAGCCCGCCTTTTTTTCGGGCTTTAGTGAAGTACCGCAATAGATACATAAATCAAAATTTTCGGGATTTTCTTTGTGACAAATCTCACAGTACATTAGCGATTACTCTGTTACTTGTGTTTCTTCCGGCAATTCATTTTCATGCTTATTCTCGCCCTCAGAAAGACCGTCACTGACAGCGGTATCAGTACCGTTTGCACTGTTTTCATCTGAGCCTTCGACTTCGCTTGTTATTTCATCAGGTGTTTTAGCAAGGACTATTCCATCCTCGCTCGGCGCAGCGTCAGAAGCAGGCGTCTGAGAGTCGGCAGGAGTTTGAATTGAAGCATCATCGGCGTTAAATGTTACATTGTCGACGGTTTTAACTTCTAATTCATAATCGGGCTCAACATCAGGCGGGAGAAGTGCGCGCACGGAAAGAGAAACTCGTTTTTTCTCAAAATTAATGTCAGTAATTTTGGCAGTTACACAGTCCCCTACCGCTAACGCGTCAGATGTTTTCGCAATACGGCGGTTTGCAATTTGAGAAATATGTATAAGTCCGTCTATACCGGGTATTATCTGTGCAAAAGCGCCAAAGGTGGTAAGCCCAACTATCTTTACATCAACAACACTGTCAACGGGATAATCTTTCTTTAATATCTCCCAAGGGTTGTCCTCTGTTTTCTTATAACCGAGCGAAATCTTTTTATTTTCAAAGTCAAGTTTTTTGATATAAACCTCAACTGTGTCGCCTGCATTTACAACCTCAGACGGGTGTTTTATGCGTTTCCAAGAAAGCTCAGAAATATGAATCATACCGTCAACACCGCCAATATCCACGAACGCGCCATAGCTTGTAAGTGACTTGACTGTTCCTTTAATAACCTGACCTTCTTCTGCTTTGCTCCAGAACGCCTTTTCTGCCTCTTTTCGGGTTTCTCTTAAAGCTGCCCTTATTGAGCCTACCGCTCTTTTGCGTTGTTTATTAACTTCTATAATGCGGAAGTTTACTGTTGTATTAAGAAGCTCTTCAAGATTGCCGTCACGGCTTACACCTGAAAGTGATGCCGGTATAAATATGCGAACGCCTTTTGTTCTGACAAGAAGACCTCCGCGAATAATATCACAAACCGTACCTTCAAGAGATTCACCGCTTTGCTCAGCAGCAACAATATCGTCCCAAACTTTTGCCGCGTCACAAATACGCTTGGAAAGCATTACGGTGCCTTCAAGGTCATTGGTTTTCATAATTATAAGGTCAAGCGTATCCCCGGGTTTTAGCTCCTTATTAGGGTCGGCGTTAGGGTCGCTGCTGTATTCATCATAAGGAATATAGCCCGTTTGCTTCCTGCCGATATCTACTTGAATTTCAGTAGGAGTAATGCTTATTACTGTTCCTACAACAAGCTTTTCACTGCCATAATTGCTAAGAGACTCCTCAAGTGCCGCCTCATAGTCATAATGCTCGTCATCGTCGGCAGTTTCATCGTCCTTTGCAACCTCTTCAGCTTCCTCTGCCTTAGCTTTTGGTGCTTCTGCTTCTGCTTTTGCAACTTCTGCTTTTGCTTCTGTTACTTCAACTTCTACTTCGGCAGCTTCCGCTCCGTCAACTTTCGCAGCTTCTGCTTCCTGCTCAATTACGGCTTCGGTGGTTTCAATTTCTTTTTCTTCGGAAATTGCTTCCGCGTTTTCGTTTACTATTTCGGACATGGTTTCAAGTACCTCCTTTATAATACCGGCGGGAGTCGATGCACCCGCAGATATACCGATTAAGTCAAAACCACGAAAGTCGTACTTCATTAACTCGCGTGAGTTTTCAACAAGAAAGGTTTTGGCGTTTTCACGGCAGACTTCCGCAAGCTTTGCCGTGTTAGAGCTTTGTTTACCGCCTATTATAATCATCGCGTCACATTTAAGTGATAATAGATAAGCCTCTTTTTGCCTTTCTTCGGTTGCAGAGCATATTGTATCAAATATTTTTATGTTTGTACAGAGTAATTTAGCTTTTTTTGCGCTTTTTTCCCATTCTTTTGTAGAAAATGTTGTTTGAGCCACAAGAATTACAAATTTTCCTTCAAAATTGTGATTATTTTTTAATAATTTTTCAAGCTCTAACTCGTTTTCAACAACGAACGAGTCGGATAAAGCATAGCTTCTAATTCCCATAACCTCAGGATGCTTAGGATTTCCGCAAATTATTAATACGGTGTTTTTTGGACTTTCCTTTACTATTTTATGTATTTTTTTTACATACGGGCAGGTGGAGTCCGTATGCTTAATACCGTCTTCTTCAAGAGTTTCCATCGTGCTTTTTTCAACACCGTGGGCGCGCAATACTAAAGTTGTGTCACTTTCAACCTCTGAAATAGAATTGACAATACATACTCCCCTGCTCTTAAAATCCTCAATGACATCAGGGTTATGTATAACGGGTCCCAACATAACGGTTTTTATACCCTTATCTATTAAATTGTCAACAAGCTTTACGGCTCTGTCAACCCCAAAGCAAAAGCCGGCAGTCTTTGCAAGAATAAGCTTTGCCATTAAATATTCTCCTTAATTGTATCAATCATAAGCTTTATAGATTGTTTTAGCGTGTATCCGGTTGTGTCTAATATTATTGAATCGGAAGCGGGCTTTAATGGTGCAATTTTGCGGCTCGAGTCTTGCTCGTCACGCTTTTTAACATCAAAAAGCACTTCGTCGAATGACACTTCCTGCCCTTTTGTGATTAATTCATGATACCGTCTTTTTGCTCTCTCCTCTGCTGTTGCCGTTAGAAAGATTTTTACATTGGCGTCGGGCAATACAACTGTTGCAATATCTCTGCCGTCCATCACACAATTATTTTTTGCCGCAATATCTCTTTGTAAATTAAATAAAAAGTCTCTTACAATAGGGTGAGCTGAAACATCAGATGCTGCCATTGATATTTCCGGCGTGCGAATAAGTGATGATACATCCCTTTCACCTATAAACACCCTTTGCTCGAAATCAATAAATTTTAACGATATAGTCAGCTTTTCCAATAAGGGTTTTATCTGCTCTTCATTTGTAGTATCTTTGCCGTTTTCTTTTACAAACAGCCCGACAGCGCGATAAAGCGCGCCCGTATCAACATAAATATACCCAAACTCTTTAGCCGCTGCCTTTGCTATTGTGCTTTTGCCCGCTCCCGCAGGTCCGTCAATTGCTATGTTAATCATATTGAGTTCCTCCCCAAATTTTAATTACAAACTGAATTTCCTGCAAGCGCTCCCGTAGAAAAAGCGATTTGCAAGTTAAATCCGCCCGTATAAGCGTCAACATCAATCACTTCTCCCGCAAAATAAAGTCCTTTTGTAATTTTGCTTTCCATTGTCTTAGGGTTAATTTCATTAACAGATACCCCGCCTGATGTTATTACAGCCTCGTCTATTGACCTAAAATCAATAACCGTAAGCTTTATATCTTTAAGCGTTGCGGCTATTCTTTGCCGCGCTTCCTTTGTAATCGAGTTAGCCTTTAGCATGCCGTTTACTTCGCTTAAATTTGCGACAATTGGTATTAAAGACTTTGGTAAAAGAGTTGATAAAAGATTGAATGTGTTTTTATTTGCGTTCTCTGATATTTCGGTTAATATTCTTTTATCAAGCTGCTCGTGAGTTAAAGCAGGCTTTAGGTCAATGTGCAGCTCAAACTTTTCGCTTTCCATATTTCTCATATGAGAGGAGGCGCTCAAAACGAGCGGACCTGAAACCCCAAAATGAGTTATAAGCAGCTCTCCAAATCCCGAGAAAACATCTGCTTTTTTATGTGTATCTGTTATTGTTAAGTTTATATTTTTTAGTGTAAGCCCTGCGGCCCTGCTAACAAAGCCTTCATGACACTCAAGGGGCACTAATGACGGCTTTGGCTCTATTATTGTGTGACCCGCCTGTTTCGCAAAATCATATCCGTCACCCGTAGAGCCTGTTTGCGGATATGAAAGCCCGCCCGTAGCTATAATTACGGCATCAGCCGTAAAGCTTTTTCCGTCTTGCGTAACGGCTCCTAAAACCTTATTATTTTCTATTATAAGAGATGCTGCGCTTGCTCTAACTCTTTTAACTTTATTTTTAGTAATAAAACGGTTAAGAGCGTCAACAACATCAAACGAATTGTTTGAAACGGGAAAAACACGACCGCCTCTTTCGGTTTTGAGCGGCACTCCAAGGCTTTCGAAAAAGCCTATCGTATCAGACGGCATAAAGCGTGATAAAGCGCCGAACATAAAAGCACCGTTTACAGGGATATTTGCTATTATATCATTTATATCCGTTATATTATTCGTAAGATTACATCTGCCCTTACCCGTTATTACGAGTTTTCTTGCAAGCTTTTCATTTTTATCTAAAAGCGTTACCTTGCACCCATGCTGTGACGCTGTGCCTGCCGCCATTAAGCCTGCGGCGCCTGCTCCTATAACTAATATTGTTTTCAAATAAATACCTCTTAAATTCTAAATTTTTATTATTCCGTCCGTCATCCCTTTGCCGCATTCGTCGGGTACTGGAAGTAAAAGCGAGTAAAGGTCAACTGCTTTACACTCAAGCTGAAAATAACTTTTTGCAAACTCTGAAAGCGTATCAATTTGCGACGACTTCGTAATTATTGGAATTAGTGCGTTTTTGCTTATATTTGATAAAAGCGACTGCCCTTTTACATTAAATCCTAAAACCTTTATATAAGGAGGCAAAGCTTTTGTATATTCCTTTGTAATGCCAAGATATGAGGATAAAATTAATCTTCTTATTCTGGAGTGAGTATATCTTTTTGATTTAACATTGTCAATAATATCATTTATTGTTGAGCATGCTCTTACAGCTTTGTACAGCTTATTTTCGAGCCCCTCGGAAATGTCCGGAAGCTTGCTGAAATCCGCGGTGCTTTTTCTTCTCAATTCACTTAAAACAGCTATTTCAAACTTGCCTTTGTCCGGCGGCATTTTTCCGAGTTCCTTCTGTGCGTTTATAATCTCAAGCGTGTTTTTTGGCACACTTTCAGATATATTAAGGTCTTTATAAATTTCATTTCTTATTTGCGATGCCGATTTATATTCACCCTTAGAAAAACTGTCATGTAAGGCGCCTTTTCTTTTAACGGCAGTAAAACGCATATTTGAATTAAGACTTTTAATTGCCTTTATATATTCAACCGCAAGAATGTTATTAGGCGTTGAAAGAATATCGGAAATACTTTTGCCATGAAGCGTGCTAACCGCAGATTGGCGGGCGCTTGCATATGTTCTTCCGTCTTTTAGACAGTCTAAAACTATACTGACAAGCCTATTATCAGTTACGGCGTCTGCCGTTTGTGACAGCTTATTTTCATCACTCGTTTCCGCACCAAATGAAACGGTTTTAACGACTGACAGCGCATCCAAAATATAAATTGCCGAACGAGCAAAGCTCTCTGCCCCTGAAACTGCCGCGGGCAAAGGCAAGGATATGACTAAATCAACACCGTTTAACAGTGCGGCGGTAACTCTCCCGCTTGTGGGCATAATAGCCGGTTCTCCGCGCTGAACGAAGTTTTCGCTCATTACGGCGACTATTGCGTCGGCGCCTAACGAGCGTGTTTTCAGAATGTGATATTTGTGCCCGTTGTGAAAGGGGTTGTATTCTGCTACAATTCCATAAACATTCATTCGATAAAAGGTTCCTTTTTTTGATATAAATCCCTTGAAAAAGATTTTTTACATGTTATAATAAACAGGTATGATTAAAATCATCTTTAATAAATCAAGGTAAAAGTTACAAAAGCTTGGAGGAGTAAATAGTGAAAATTCTTGTCATTAACGCAGGCAGTTCATCAATGAAGTACCAACTTTTTGATATGGATAGTAAAGCAATTCTATCTAAAGGCAACTGTGAGCGCATTGGCATTGACGGTAACGTAAAAGGTTCATCAGGTCAAAACAGTTATAATTTTAAGGTAAAAATGGACAACCATATTGAAGCATTTAAGGTTATTAAAAACATTCTTACCGAGGGCGAGAACAAGGTTCTTTATTCACTTTCAGATATTGGAGCTGTCGGGCACAGGATTGTGCAAGGCGGCTCTACATTTACGAAAAGCGTTTTAGTTGACGACGAAGTAGTAAGGATTATTGAAGATTATGCCGCTCTTGCGCCTCTTCACAACCTTGCGCACATTCAAGGTATTAAGGCGTGTACAGAGGTTTTGGGAAAGTCCGTACCGCAGGTCGTAGTATTTGATACAGCTTTTCACAGCACAATGCCCGAAGAAGCTTACACTTTTCCTATCCCCTATGAGCTTTCTAAAAAACATAACATCCGCCGATACGGCTTCCACGGCACTTCCCACAGATATGTCAGCGCAAAATGTATAAAGCTTTTAGGAAAAGAGCAGTCAAAAATTGTTACATGTCACCTTGGCAACGGCTGCTCTATAACGGCTATTGTTGACGGTAGGGTTATAGATACGAGTATGGGGCTTACCCCTCTTGACGGCTTTATGATGGGTACGAGAACGGGCACTCTTGACCCGTCTGTTGTAACCCTTTTACAAAGAAAGGAAGGGTTATCACCCGATGAAACTGACGATTTATTAAATAAAAAGTCCGGCGCTTTAGGGGTTAGCGGCTTATCATCTGATGATAGGGACCTTACATTAGCCGCAGAAGCGGGCAACGAAAGAGCCGCGCTTGCAAGGAAAATACAGCAATATCAAATCAGGAAATTCATTGGCAGTTATGCCGCTGCAATGAATGGGGTTGACGCTATAGTATTTACGGGCGGTTTAGGCGAAAATGCGCCCGATATCAGAGAAAATGTTTGTAAAAACCTAACATTTCTTGGTATTGATTTTGACGATGCTGCAAATGAAATACTTATACGCGGCGCCGAGGGCGAAATAACTAAGGGCAACTCTCCTGTCCGCGTCTTTGTAATACCGACTAATGAGGAGCTTATTATTGCCAAAGATACTTTGGAAATAGCCTCTGTTAAATAAAGTCTTTTATAATTTACGGTTCATCTTTTGATGAACCGTTTTATGCTCTATTTTTTCTGTATTCAAGATAGCTTTGTAAAATAATTACGGCGGCTACCGCATCAACGGTATCTTTTCGTTTTTTGCCTCTCACATTATTATCATTTAAGATTTTATGAGCGGATACAGTAGTAAGCCTCTCGTCCCATAGCTCTATCGGAAGATTTGTGCTTTCTTTTAATATATCGGCAAATTCAGCCGCGGCTTGCGCCTTAAACCCCTCGGAACCGTCCATATTTTTCGGGTATCCGACAATAATCAGCTCCGCTTCTTTCTCTTTTGCAAGGCAGACTATTTTTTCAGAAAGTAAACCCTTATCTTTCTCGTGTATTACACAAACAGGAAAGGCAAGCATTTCATATTTATCAGAAACCGCTGCTCCTGTTCGTGCATCGCCATAATCAATTGACATAATAATCATAAAATTACCCTACTCAATATTTATAGCTTCCGTGTCTGATTCCGTTATAACAGGCTGCGAAGCAGTCGGCTCTGTTGTGATAATCGGCGGCAAAGTTGTTGTAATTGACTGTGTGGTTAAAGGTGAAGTCGTCGCACTTGTTGAGCCGGCTGTCGTACTTAAAGAGCATTCTGCACATGTTGAGGGAAGCTTATTTCTTCTGTAATATCCATAAGCCTTTTTTGGACAATCATCACTTGCAAGTAAACCCGTAGCAACACAATATTGCCGTGAAACAACCTCTGAAGAATCCTTAAATGATTTCGATTTTAGGTTTTTATGAACATCGTTCATAATTTTTGAAAAGATTTTTCCTGCCGGGTTTCCGCTGGCGTTAATCTCTTTATTTATATCATATCCATACCAAACGGCAGCAACATAGTGAGGAGTTCCGCCAACAAACCATCTGTCATAATGATTACTTGTCGTACCGGTTTTTGCAAATGTTCTAAATCCGCTGACACCGTAGCCAGAGGCTGTGCCGCCCGAAACGACCGTTTCAAGAAGCTTACGCATTACAACCGAAGTACCCTCGCTTATCGCTTTTTCTTTTGTTTCCTTATACTCTAAAAGCACCTGACTGCCGTCGCTGTTAGTAACCTTTGTGTAGCAGTACGGTTTATAATACATACCGCCGTTTCCAAATGTGGCGAATGCCGCCGCCATTTCAAGAGTTGTAACACCCTTACTCATTCCGCCAACGGCTAACGAGGAAAGGTTTACATCTGAGTTTACTCCTTTTTCAACGAGTGTTGTAAAATGAAATTTATCCTTTAAATAATCAAAGCATGTCTGTGC
>JAAZGX010000131.1 GCA_012511005.1 Clostridiales bacterium | reverse complement strand
CCGTTTACGCTTTTGAACACAATAAAATATTTATTAAGTGTTTTTAATACTTCTTCCTTTTTGACGGCTTTTATACCATTTTCCCCAAAATAAGTATTCAGCAAAGCCGTTTCATATGCTTCACTTTCTATTACTTTTCTAAGCGTCTGTTTAGATACTCCGATTTTTTTATAATACTCACCATAAACAGCATCAAAATTCGAAAGTTTTTTAGAAATCTCTGTTTTTTCTGTTTGAGATAAAACAATGCCCTGTTTTGCCGCCAAAGTGTTTACTTTAACATAATATCTTACTCTTTCGGCGCCGTTTACAATAAGCTCCGATGAGGTTTTGTCACCCGCCTCGTCTATAGCGGCGTTTAAATAATAGGCAAATATCTCATTATCAACGGGCGTATTTCCAATGCGTAACACCGATTTTTCTGTAATACACGACGGCAAAAATACCATTGTGCTTACAGTTAATATTATCAGAAGTTTTTTTATACTATTCCTTCTCAATACTATCTTCCTTTTTCGGATACATTTTTTCTTTTATATTTTACACCATTTTTGTCGTTTTGTATATAGCTATACTATTAAAAAGTTTTGTAAACAGGTCCTTATCTATTGTAAAAAATCTATATGTCTGTTATACTTCAAGCACATAAATTTATAGTATTATTGTGGAGGTAGCAAATGAACATGGAAAAAGCTTTTTATGAAATCCGTGTTATTGATAACTTTAGGCAGCTTTTAGAGCAAAGTGCGGCACTTTTCCCCGGTAGACCGGCATTTAGGCTAAAGGACAAAAATGGAGAGTTTTACGACATTTTATACCCTGCTTTTCTTAATACCGTACACTCATTGGCACAAGCTATGGCGGATATTGGAATTGCCGGCAAAAAGATTGCCGTTATAGGCAACAATTCCTACAATTGGTGCTCTACTTATCTTGCAACAACTTTCGGTGCAGGTATTGCCGTTCCTATTGATAAGGAGCTTCCCGCGGAAGAAGTGGCTAATATACTGAATATCTCCGGTGCTTGTGCAGTATTTTTTGACGAAACTCAAGAGCAGAAAATATCCGAAAAAATGGACGAGCTTTCTGACGACATGCTTTATTTCGCTTTCCACAAGACGGAGGACGAGGGCAAGTTTTTATCTTACGATAAACTTCTGAGTTCCGGCAAAGCCGCTCTTGACAGCGGCGGTGATACCGTTAAAAACATCCCAATTGACAAAGATGCTTTAGCGGTTCTGCTTTTCACCTCAGGCACAACGGGCGTTGCAAAGGGCGTTATGCTAAGCCAATATAATATTTGCTCTGACCTTATGTTACTTTCCGGTGTTGTTAAAATTTATCCGGAGGATGTAATTTTATCTATTTTACCCTTGCACCATACATATGAGTGTTCATTAAGCTTTCTTATGCTTATATACTCCGGCGGGTGTGTTTGTTTTTGCGAGGGGCTTCGCCACATTCAAAAAAATATGCAAGAATACCAACCCACATTATTCGTCACAGTGCCGCTGCTGCTTGAAAAAGTTCACGCGCGCATACTAAAAAAAGCGAGTGAAAAGAGAGTAAGCAAATTGGCTCTCACCGTAGGTAAGGCTATTTCCTCTGCTACTAATGCTATTGGCGTAAATATAAATGATAAGATTTTCGCTGAAATAGCAAAAAACTTCGGCGGAAAAATACGCCTTATAATAACGGGCGCCGCCGCTATTTCGCCCCATGTTGTAAAGGATTTTAAAACATTTGGTATGCCCGTCTATTTGGGATATGGGCTTACTGAGTGTTCACCTCTTGTAATAGGAAATCACGATCGTCTTCAGCTTGCCGATAGCGTAGGCGTACCTCTGCCGGGTGTCAGCGCAAAAATTAAAAATCCTGATACAAACGGAGTGGGCGAAATACTCATTAAAGGACCTATGGTTATGCTTGGCTATTATAATGATAAAAAAGCTACGGATGCTGTTTTTGATGAGGACGGTTGGTTTTGTACGGGCGACCTCGGCACCGTTGACGAAAACGGACATTATAGAATTGTGGGCAGAATTAAAAATGTAATTGTTACGAAAAACGGAAAAAACATTTACCCTGAGGAGGTTGAATATTACCTCAATAATCACCCCTTCGTATCAGAAAGTATTGTTTTCGGAACAGAAAACAACGAAAATGAAGACGGTGCATCTGTACAGGCTAAAATTTTGCCTAATATAGAGGCTATTATGGATAAATTCAAAAATCAAAGTCCGTCCAAAGATGAAATCCTTAAAGCTATATCGGCAGCCGTAAAAGAAGTAAATAAGAAACTGCCAAGATATAAAAATATCAGACATTTTGATATAAGAGAAATTGAATTTTTAAAGACAACGACGAATAAAATTAAGCGTCACGCAAATCTTAACGAATACGATAATAATTCAAAATAAAGGAGACTATTATGGCACACTTTGATGTTAAGTTTTACGATAAAAACTCTGAGCGTTACATGCTTTCTAAGCGTATTATGCACTTTTGCAGAGATATTCAGTCGGAAAGATTTATATCAGCCTCTGAAGAAACGGGCAACTTTTTCCACAGAGACGGTCAATATTCCTTTGACGAACGAGATAAGGGTGAATGGGCGCCGTTTGATTCTAAAAAGGATTACTGGGGTTACCCTGAATGCTACTGTTGGTTTCGGCAAACGGTTAAAATACCAAAGCATTTTGACGGCAAAAAGGTTTACTATGGCATTACTCCATATCTTGGGGCATGGAACACCGTAAACCCGCAGCTTATTATTTTTGTAAACGGCAAATTACTTCAGGGAATGGACTCTAATCATCAGAATGTTATTATTACTGATAATGCGGCAGCGGGCGAAGAATTTGAAATTTATATAAACGCCCATGCCGACGCT
Source organism: Clostridiales bacterium (assembly GCA_012511005.1). Taxonomy (GTDB): domain Bacteria; phylum Bacillota; class Clostridia; order Oscillospirales; family Acutalibacteraceae; genus DTU089. The sequence continues at coordinate 707 of JAAZGX010000131.1, read as the reverse complement.
AAAGAGTTTAAGTCTGAGCTTAAAATGAAAGCCTCAATCTTTACTATGGACGAAATAGCCGTTAAGCTGTATTATGACATTCTCACGCCGCTTGAGGTTGCAAATCTTTATTCGGGCGACAGTGACGAGAGAGTAAATCTTATAAAAGCGCTTAATACCGCCGTTAATATGGTTGACCTTGGCGCCGTAAGCGAAGATGATTTTAGAGATACTGCAAAAAAAGCGAGTGAATATCTTGAAAAAGAGCTTTACGGCAAAAAAGGTGAAGCTACGGCTTATTGCGTAGGGCATACTCATATTGATGTTGCGTGGCTTTGGAGACTTCGCCAAACGCGTGATAAAACAGGCCGCTCATTTGCTACAGTATTAAAACTTATGGATGAGTATCCGGACTACATATTTATGTCACCCCAAGCGCAGCTTTATGATTTTGTAAAGCAAGATTATCCGGAGATTTATAAAGAAATAAAAAAGAGGATTAAAGACGGCCGCTGGGAAGCAGAGGGCAGCATGTGGGTTGAGGCTGACACTAATGTCGCCTCCGGCGAGGCTTTAGTGCGCCAGTTCTTAGTCGGCAAACGCTTCTTCAAAGATGAGTTCGGCATTGAAAATAAAATAATGTGGCTTCCCGATGTTTTCGGATACAGCGCGGCGCTTCCTCAAATTATGAGAAAATCCGGAATTGACTATTTTATGACGACGAAAAT
>JAAZGX010000130.1 GCA_012511005.1 Clostridiales bacterium | reverse complement strand
GCATTATACCACAACACTATTAGCTTGTAAAGTATTTTGCAAATTATTCATCATCTTCAGAATTGCAATCGCATTCGCAATCACAATCAATATCTAAGTCAAGCTCAAGCTTTTCACCGCATTTGGGACATTCAATAAACTCTTCGTCCATCATTTCATCGTCAATGCAGAAACTTTCAGAGCAAGCAGGACACTCTAACTCAAACAAGCCGCACTCGTACTCATCGTCATAATCCTCGTCTTCGTACACGAATGATTCAAGCTCGTCTAAATCCTCGTCAACAGCATCAAGATGCTCCTCAACAAGCTCTAATACCTCATCAATATCCGTTACCGTAACGGCAAGGTCCTCAAGAATATCAAAAATTGTGTTAAACACTTTTGTTTCTTTTGATTTCTCGTCAAGCTCAAGCCCCTCGGCTAAGCCTTTTAAATAGAAAACTTTTTCAGTTAATGTCATTGTATATCTTCCTTTCTGCTTTTTTTGTCTTATGCTCTGGACATATACTCTCCCACGCGCGTGTCTATATTTATCATTTCGCCCTCGTCGATAAATAACGGTATTCTAACTTCTGCTCCCGTTTCAACAGTAGCGGGCTTCGTGGCATTCGTCGCCGTATCGCCCTTAAATCCCGGCTCTGTTTTAACTACCTTGAGCGTTACAAATGTAGGCGGCTCTATTCCGAAAACATTACCTTTATATGAAAGGATTTTACATGTCATATTTTCTTTCACGAACCTGAAATTATCGTCAAGCTTATCCTTGTCAATAGGAATCATCTCGTAGCTTTCAGAGTCCATAAAATAATATAAATCCCCGTCTTGATACGAGTATTCCATATCTCTTCTTTCAATATACGCTGTCGGGAACTTGTCAGTCGGGCTAAAAGTACGCTCAACAACGCTTCCGGCTATTACATTGCGGATTTTTGTACGCACGAAAGCCGCTCCCTTCCCGGGCTTTACATGCTGGAACTCAATAACAGAATATACGGCTCCATCCATTTCAAATGTTACGCCGTTTCTAAAGTCTCCCGCTGAAATCATAAATAATGCTCCTTTAGTTTATGTTTACCGCTTAATTCTATACTATAATCTTTTATTTTTCAACTACTTTATAAAAGAAATACAAAGCCTTTTAAAATCTTAAAGCTCCGCCGTATTAATTATTGCAAGCGAAAGCTCCTTTAGCTGCTCCTTATCGGCAGGAGACGGCGACTCTGTCATAAGCTCGCAAGCGTTTTGTGTTTTCGGAAATGCAGTAATATCCCTCAGACTTTCGCACCCTATCATTTGCATTATCAGCCTGTCAAGCCCTATTCCCATTCCTCCGTGCGGCGGCGCTCCGTACTTAAACGCCTCTAAAAGATAGCCGAATTTTCTATGCGCTTCTTCGTCGGAAAGCCCTAAAAGCGTAAAAATTCTTTTTTGAAGCACAGGGTCTGTAATTCTTATTGAGCCGCTTGAAAGCTCAATTCCATTTAATACAAGGTCATACGCCTTTGCAAGTACCTTTGATTTATCAGTTTCAAGATACTGTAAGCTTTCCTTAGTCGGGGAGGTGAAGGGGTGGTGCATAGCCGCCCACTCATTATTATCCTCATCCCACTCAAAAAACGGCATATCCACAATCCATAAAAAATTATAACCTTCTGCTATTATATCAAGCTTTTTCGCGACCGTCGCCCGTAAAGCGCCCAAAACTGTTAAAGCAAGATTTGTTTTAGTGTCTGCTATAATAAATACAATGTCACCCGTTTCGGCTTTTGCCTTTTTAACGATAGCGTCCATTTCGTCGTCTGACATAAACTTTGAGAATGACGAGCTTATTCCGTCATCGGTAAGCTTTATCCACGCAAGACCTTTAGCACCTATGCCTTTTGCAGTCTCTGTCAATTTATCAATCTCTTTTCGTGAGTAAACGGTCGCCGCATTTTTCACGGTAAATGCTCCCACCCTGCCGTTTTGCGCCGCTTGTGAAAATACGGCAAACTCTGTATTTTTGACTTCATCATTAAGGCAGTAAAGCTCCATATCATAGCGCGTATCAGGCTTGTCAGAGCCAAAACGCTCCATAGCCTCTTTATATGTTATCCGCTTTATAGGCATTTTTATATCTACATTGAGCGCCTCACTAAACAGCCTTTTAATATACCCCTCTGTAATACCTAAAACATCCTCGATATCCACGAAAGACATCTCAAAATCTATTTGCGTAAACTCCGGCTGCCT
>JAAZGX010000002.1 GCA_012511005.1 Clostridiales bacterium | reverse complement strand
CCCCTTGCAACGCTTGTCATAGCCTCTGTACGGTACCCGTTTTTCCATTCGCAATAATCCATCGCCTCGTTATAAAGCTCTGACGGAATAACCTTTCTTATTGCGTAAACGCACATTTCAAGACATTCCTCAATCATAATAACAGGAACCATAACCTTAACCTTCGTAAAGTTTTTATTGATGATACCAATAACACAAACGGAAAGCCAGCATATATCAGTCCAAATATCAGATATTATCCATAGCGCACGCGTGGAAAAATGGCGGCGAACCCTGCCTAAAGTCGCATACCCAGTATATGTGAAAAAGCCGCCCGGTATTCCGACAATAGTCTGAAGTGTTGCAGAGCCTAAAACATCTATATAATAATCTGTCATACTCGTACTAACGGCAAACCCCTCCAAAAACTCTGAAAGAGTGATAAGTAGTATAGGCTTGTTGTTTAATATTGATTTTATTCCCTGTATAATGCTCGGTTTTTCAATAGACTGTACAACCCGTTCTTTTGATACCGCAAAGAAATATAAAGATGCTGCAGCCGCTATAAAGTTTGTTGATATCCCAAATCCGGCAAATAGGTTTCTGTGGCTTACATTGAGTTTTTTGCTGTTTATAAGGTCAAGCAAAAGTCCCATAACTAATTCCGGAACATTTGAGCCTATTGAAAACACTTGCGCTTGAGTTATTAACCGCGTTCTCTCAAGAGGCTGCGGCGTAAGCGTCGAAAGAAGCCCCGTGCTTGCTATGGAAGTAAATGTTCCTGCCGTTTCGGACACTACGCTGAATATAAAATATGCAATAAACTTTGGCAGATACATATCCCCCGTATCCGCAAAAATAAACGGCAAAAGCCAATAAAAGCAAGCGAAAAATGCCATAGGTATATTAAACCCGATAAGATAAGGGCGAAATTTACCCCACCTTGTGCGTGTACGGTCAACAATAAAGCCTATAATCGTATCGTTAATAACATCCCATATTCCGCCCGCGGCGTCTAAAAACGCAAGATAATTAAAGTTTATCAGCAAAACATCATATATGTAACGATTTCGGAATTTGCCGATGTTAAAGCCGCCCGCCCAGTGGTTGAAAACATACCCTATCGTTTCTTTTTTACCGACATACCTGCGTTTTGAGTGCAAAATACCCTTTTGCTCTTGCTCCTTTTTTACTGCCGTATCATTGACGCTGTTACTCAACACATTCACCTCAACCTTAATTTTTAATTAATTAGTTAATCGTTTCAGTGGAAGTTTCGATAAGAATATGCGGTCATTTAAATTGATTATCAACATCTTAACAAATATTTAACTATAATACCAGTGTTTTTGTTAAATTTCTCTAAAATAAAGTCCCCTTGTCTTGTTTCCGTCATAATAAAAATTATTTTTATACATATTATAAATCTCCGCTGCACGCTTTTTATCCTCAAAGGTAAAATAGAGGGTTATAAAATCAATATTAGGAAGCTTTTTGTCCGCTATATACAATGGTACGCTGTTAAGAAGCGTAAAATTACGCTTATCTTGGCATAGCAAAGTAAAAGAAACGCCGTTTTTATCGGTCAAAATAGGTCTTTTGTCACACTTTTCACAGCCGAGTGACGGCTTTATTGGGCAAACGCGAAAATTCATAACAGGTAAGTATCCATATCCATAAATCCCGCGCGGCAAAGTGCCGCAAAGTTTATTAATCTTTCCAAAAGTCAATTCAAATGAAATCTCCGTATCACAAAGCCCCATATTTTCATATTCTGTAAGACTAAGTGTATTTGTTATATTAAGTCTGCTTTGCCCATACACTGCCATTTCCGCCCGTTTAATTAGCTCTATACCGCCAATATTACCTGAAGCGCCGCGTTTTATCCCAAGCTTTTTACAAACGGCTAACTTCTCTAAAACTCTGCTTTCCTCTTTGGGAGAAATGAATATAGGAAGCTCTGCTATTATATTACCTGCCAACGCTTTCGCTTTTTCTGTATTTTTTATAAGCTCGTCAATCGGAATATAAATAAACTCTGCATCAATACAGTCCATAAGCTGTGAAAAGTTTTCAATCCTTATTCTTATTTTCGGCGTACTGTTTCGTTTTTTTGTTTTAATTTCCGGTAAAGGCACATTTACTGCTTTTTTAGTCGTTTCCGAAAGTCTCTCTTCAAGACTTTTTAACGCCGCCCGTCTTAAAGCATTTATATCTGCGCTGCTAATAGTAAGATTATCATCAATAATTATTTCAGACTTTGAGAGTATAAACGGCGTGCCGCCTGTTTTAGACAGAAATCTTTTTGCATTTTCACATTCTAATGTTCTTCTTTCATCTTCAACGGGCATTTCACCCGTTGCAAACGCTGTTTTGCCGTTAGACGATACAGTTAAAACTGCGGGCTTTCTTTTTCTTATTTCTAACTTCATATTAACAGGGACAGTGCCTTTTTCTTTATGATATAGGTTTTGAAGCTGCTTTTGCACCTTTAATGAAGCAGTTTTATCTCCCTTGCTGCGTATTCCAAACATATTTATATCGCGCTTTTCCGTAAGGTATCCGTCGGTAAAACCACCCCTTGAAAAGGCCGACCGAAGCATTTTATAGTCTATCTCCCTGCCCTCTAAGGCATTTTTATACTCTGTAACCACCGCCGCCACATATTCGGCGGCTTTCATTCTGCCTTCTATTTTAAGTGATGTTACGCCTGCATTTTGAAGCTCTTTGACTTTCTCTATATAAGACATATCCTTTAATGACAAAGCGTACTCCCTGCCGTATGCGGTAAAATTTAGCCTGCACGGTTGGGCGCATAAACCTCTGTTGCCGCTTCGTCCGCCGAATACGGATGAAATATAACATAGCCCCGAAACACTCATGCAATGCGCGCCATGTACAAAGCACTCAAGCTCTATATCTGTATTTCTTTTTATTAGCTCTATTTCCGTAAGGCTTAGCTCTCTTGCTAAAACCACCCGGCTAAATCCAAGCTTTTGAAGCCTCTTTACACCTGCTATATTATGAACCGCCATTTGAGTGGAGGCGTGAACGGGCATAATGGGGCAGATTTGTTTAATTCTGTTAAGTACGGCTAAATCCTGAACTATTATTCCGTCTGCTCCGGAATTTACTATATCTGTAATCGCTTCATCAAGTAAAGAAAGCTCCGTATCAAAAATAAGGATGTTCAGCGTAACATACACGCGAACACCTCTTATATGACAATATGATACGGCTTGTAATAGAGAATGCTTATCAAAGTTTTCTGCATTTCTTCTTGCATTAAAGCTTTCTATTCCTAAATAAACGGCATTTGCACCGCATCTTACAGCGGCTATCAGCTGCTCTTGCCCGCCAACGGGGGCTAAAATCTCAACTTCTGACATTTTTTCGTTCCTTTAGCCTCTTGGCTTTTATAGTCTGTTTTTTACAAGCCTTATAATGTCTCCCTTTGCGGCGCTTATCGGGCAGTTAATTGTAACTGTTTGTTTTGGGTGCGGGGCGCTCTTTATGCTTTCCCCGTTTTCATCCGTAATTTCTAAAACCGTAAACGGTATACCGATTTTACCGGGTGATAAAATTTCAAGCTCGTCTCCTGCCTTAAAACGGTTTCTTTGCATTACTTTTAAGCGCCCGTCTGAAGTATCTGAAAGCGCCACACCGGCAAACATTCCGTTTGAATGGTAAAGCCCGTCATTAAATGTATTTTTTTTAAGCTCTCCAAAATAAAATCCACTGCTGTATGGTCTGTGGCTAATACTTAAAAGCTCTTTTTCTATATCCTCTTTCGATGCCGTTTTGTCAATCGCCATTCTATAGGCATTTACGACCGTTGCGATATAGTATGGGCTTTTCATTCTGCCCTCTATCTTAAAAGAAGATATACCTGCATTATATAATTCATCTAAAAATGATGATGAGTTTAAGTCGTGCGAGCTGAGTATTGCGGTATGACCGCTGTCCTCTATAATCTCAAAAAACTCGTTCGGTCTTTTTTGCTCCATTAAATAATATTCCCATCGGCACGCCTGAGTACATTCTCCCCTGTTACCGCTTCTGCCTGTTAGAAAAGAGCTTATTAAGCATCTGCCTGAGTAAGACATACACATAGCGCCATGAACAAAGCACTCAAGAGCCAAATCTGACGGCGTTTTCGCTCTAATTACCGCTATTTCCTCTATTGATGCCTCTCTGCCGAGTATTACCCTTGAGGCACCCAATTCATAATACATACGCGCCGTTTCAAAGTTTACGCAATTTGCCTGTGTGCTTATGTGTATCGGTATATTAGGCGCGTGTTTCTTTATGAGCGACAAAACGCCAAGGTCGGCTACAATTACGGCGTCTACCGCCGCCTGTTCAAGAAAATTCGCATAATCCGGTACATACAAAAGCTCGTCGTTACTGGCATAGCTGTTTACAGTAACATAAAGTTTTTTATTTGCGGCATGTGCGGCATTTACAGCTTCTTTTACCGCTTCTTTTGAAAAGGAAACATTATCCGCTCTAAGTTGCAAAAGCGGTCCGCCTATATAAATAGCGTCCGCTCCGTATCTTACTGCCGTATGAACACACTCCATATCGCCCGACGGCGACAGCAATTCAACATTTATCACAGCTTTTCAAAGGCGTCTACGCTCAAAACAAATATTGTAGCTCCGCTTACATGTGCTTTTGCCTTAACATCAGCGGCTGAGATACCTCGTCCGAAAGAGGCATTCGTCGGCACTTCCTTTACTCTCGTGCTTGAATGTTCTTTGATTACAGATATAACATTGTCAACCTCTGTATCGTCCGCGCCTATTAAAAGCGTCGTGTTTCCGGTTTGCAAAAACCCGCCTGTTGTTGAAAGCTTTGTCGTATAGTACCCGGCAGTCGTAAGTGATGCCGAAACAATAGCACTATCATCATTATTTACAATAGCAATTATGAGCTTCACGCTTATTCCTCCTAATCTTACATATATGAATTAAACAATTTTTTACTGTTTTTGTCAAGTCTATTATAATTTTCGATTTCGTATCTGTTATCGCTTGAGTCTCGAAGAAGCACTCGACCGTCATATAAAATCTTAATATCATGGTATCTGCTTTTAATATCAAAGCTATATGTGCCTCTGTCAGTTTCGACTTTCATTTTCATTAAGCCGAACTTCTCGTAACACTCTAAAATCGACAAAACTTTCGGTACAAGATAATATTCATCAAGCGCCTTTTTTATTACTTCCCTGCTTTCATCCATTAGAGAATTTATATCACGAATTACGGCTTTTTCGTCGCCGTCCTCGTCAAGCAGTGAAATATATCTGTCGATGCCCGTTATAGGAAAAAGTCTGCGCGCCTCAAGCCCCTCAAAAATTCTCCCGTCATACATTTCAACATTCAGCAATATTCCTTCGCTAAATGTAATTCTTGCATTATCATTTTCTATATATATTCTTTCCAAAATAAGCACCTCCAAATCATTTTTATTCAAAGTTTTCTTCTTCTTTGCTCTTTCTTATCTGTTCCGACATATTTTGAATTTCAATAAGCTTATGATATTTGCCTTTTAGCTCCATAAGCTCCTCGTGTGAGCCGAATTCTATAATTTCACCTTTGTCTACAACGACTATTTTATTGGCTTTGCGTAAAGTTGAAAGCCTATGCGCTATCATAAGAGTTGTTCTGCCGCTTATCATTCGCTCAACGGCAGTTTGGATTAGCTCTTCTGTTTCAGAGTCAACGGCGGCAGTCGCCTCGTCAAAAATCAATATTGACGGATTTTTAAGAACTGCTCTTGCAATGGAAAGTCTTTGTCTTTCGCCGCCTGACAGTCCTGAGCCTCTTTCTCCTAACATCGTGTCATACGCGTCAGGAAGCCTTGCTATAAAGGAATGAGCGTTTGATATATCGGCGGCGTGTATAACCTCCTCTACAGAGGCATTTGGACTACTGTAAGCTATATTTTTGAATATAGTATCTCTAAACATTAAGGGCTCTTGCTGAACATAGCCGATTTTTGACCTGTATGATTGAAGGTCAATCTCTTTAATATTCGTGTCGTCAACAAGAATTTCGCCCTCATAACTATCATAAAACCTCATTAAAAGGTTTACTAATGTACTTTTCCCTGAGCCCGTCGTTCCGACGATACCAACAATGTCACCGGGCTCTATAACAAGGTTTATGTTTGCCAATGTCTTTTTCGTTTTGTCGAATGAAAAGTTTACATTTTTAAATTCTATTTTACCTTTTAGCCTTTTAATCTCGTTACCTCTGCCGAAGTCCTGCTCCGGCTCTGCATCAATAATATCAAGAATTCTTTCCGCTGAGGAAAGCGCGCTTTGATATGAGTCATTAAGGTTTGCAAAAAAGTTGACGGGTCCGTAAAACATTCCGGCATAGGAAATAAATGAAACTAAAAGTCCCAGTGAAATTGCACTGCCGTCACCTTTTGCTATGCCGTCTATAACCCATTTTCCTCCCATACCCCAAATAAAAAGCGAGCCGCATGTCACGAAAAAGCCGACAGCGTGAGGAAAAACATTTGCTATTACCGATGCTTTCGTGTCCTCTTTTAGCCATTCCTCGTTGTACTCTGTAAACTTTGCTATTGCGCGGTCCTCACTCGTAAAGGATTTTATTACCCTAATTCCCGGCAAAGTGTCCGAAAGAACAGAGCTGACAGACGACCAACGCCTCCATATGCGGCGGTAAATCGGAGAAATCCTCTCACCAAAATACCTTGAGCCAACAACTACAAGAGGTACAGGAATAAGAGAAAGCAGTGTAAGCTTCCAATCAAGCGTAAACATAATAGCAATAATACCAAGCATAAGGAAAAGTTGGACTAAAGCCTCCTGCGAAATGCGGAGCATAAAGGCTTGCAGTGTATTAGTGTCACCGCTGACTCTTGCAAAAACTGAGCCTGTGCTTGTTTTATCGTAAAAACTAAGCGGCAGGTACTGCGCCTTTGCGTATATATCATTTCTAAGCCTTGTAACCGTTCTGTCTCCGCTTACACGCATCATATGCCCTCGTATTGTGCCTATTGTGTATTGCACAACATATATAAAGAACAACGCGCCTACTGCATAGTAAAGCTTTTTATAATCAAGATTTTTTATAATATCGTCAACCAAAAGCTTCGTTATGTAAGGCGGGGCTAATGCCAT
>JAAZGX010000129.1 GCA_012511005.1 Clostridiales bacterium | reverse complement strand
GTTTGATGAAAACTGAAAATAGTCAACTATCGAGTTAGAGCCTATTCTTGCGGCGAGGCGTATTGCCATATCCTTTTCCGGATAAATTGTTTCATCAGCGCCTACAAGCGTCAGCAGTTTAGCATGCGCGTCACTGTCCGCACGGGAAATAATATGGCGCGCGCCCGCCTCTTTTAAAAGAGCCGTTGCCTCTAACGACACTTGAAAACTGTTGCCTACCGCAACTACGCATATATCAAAATTCCTAACGCCGAGGGATTTTATATATGCTTCGTTAGTTATATGCCCTATTTCTGCATTTGATATAAACTGAAGCGCGTCGTTAACCTTTTCCTCATCACAATCTACGGCAAGTATATCATGATTATGCCGGTCCAGTGTTTTTGCAAGCTGAAGCCCGAAACGGCCAAGCCCTATCAAAAGTATAGATTTCATATTCTTGCTCCTAATTTCATTTTTCTAATAACTAACCGACCGCTATTTTTTCAAGAGGAAGTCTTGAAAGCTCCGGTCCGCTCTTTTTCCTAATGGCGTAAAGAATTGTAAGGCATCCCACCCGCCCGAAATACATAAGAAACATAAGTATAACTTTTGTTATAACCCCTGCATTTTCAGAAACCCCTATAGTAAGCCCTACCGTTCCGATAGCCGATGCCGCTTCAAATAATGATTCAAGTATCGGAAATCCGTCAACAGCGGAAATTATTGTTGCAGAAGCCGCAGTTAAAACAATATATATAAAAACAATAGCCGCGGCACTTTTTAACACAACATCGTCAATGCGCCGCCTAAACAGCTTTACGCTTGAATTCCTTTTAGAAATTGATAATGTATTCGCGGCAAAAACGGCGGCTGTTGTAGTTTTTATGCCGCCGGCAGTCGAGCCGGGAGAACCGCCCACGAGCATGAGCGCCATTGTTATGAAAAGCGACGGCTCTGTTGCCTTTAGCATATCTATACTTGCAAATCCCGCCGTTCTTGGTGTAACGGACATAAAGAATGAATTTAGTATCTTTTCTCCGAAACTAAGCGGCTGAAAGGCTTTTGAATTATACTCTAAAACGAAAAACATAAAAGTGCCTGAAACGATAAGGAAAGCCGTTGTAGTCAGCACTATCTTTGAGTGCAGCTTATAATGCCTCCAATGAAGCCTGTTTTCTCTTACATCATTCCATACATAAAAGCCGAACCCGCCGAAAATAATCAGCGCGCATATTGTTAAAAGCAATATCGGGTTATTGTTAAAGTGGACTAAAGAAGAACCTTTTCCGTATTTCCCAAGCACATCAAAGCCGGCATTGCAAAAAGCAGAAACGCTGTGATAAATGGAATAGTAAATCCCACTTTTAAATCCCGCATTCGGAATAAAGGTTATCGAGAGCAAAGCCGCCCCTAATAGCTCAAATAATAACACACTGCTTATAACGAACCGTGCCATACGCACAACTCCGCCTACTTGCGGCGCGGAAATTGACTCTCTCATTAGCACCCTTTGTCCGTATCCTATCCTTTTGCCCGTAAAAGTGACTATAACGATTGCAAGCGACATAAAGCCTAACCCGCCTATCTGTATCAAACAGAGTATGACGAGTTGACCGAACACAGTCCAGTGCGTAAATGTATCGAAAACCGTAAGCCCCGTTACACAAGTAGCAGAGCAAGCCGTAAAAAGCGAATTAATAAATGCGGTGCTTTCTCCGCTTTTTGATGAGACGGGAAGCATAAGAAACAGCGTTCCGCAAAGTATAATAAACATATATCCAAACACAAGCACCTTAACGGGCGGTATCTTATGAAAAAAGCGTTTTATGCTATTTTTAATCTTTTCGGTAAACTTCTGTTTTTCTCCGCTTTCGTATTCATCTATAACCATTTTGGTTTTTACTCATCCCTTTGGTATATACTACGAAAAGAACTATATACCTTTGTATCGTGTTTTTCAATAGGTTTTGCATTTTTTATTATTCTTTAACTTTTCTTATAATGTCCTCAAATTCCTTTTCTGTAAACATTCTTGGGACGGGATACATCGGGTTCCCCTCTTTATAAGCCCTTTTTGCAATCGTGCTTATGTCCTTCTCCTTTATCATATCGAATTTAGACGGAATATCAAGCTTTTCATTAAGCGCCCGTACGGCGTCTATAAACATTTCTGCTTTCTCGCCCGTGTCTTTTCCGCTCGTATTAAGCCCCGCGGCGTCTGCAAGACCCGCAAGCTTTTTGTGAGCAGATTTTCCAAAACTCTCGATAACATACGGTAATAGCACAGCATTGGCAAGACCGTGCGCCGTCTTATACATTCCGCCTAAATTATGTGCGATAGCATGAACATAGCCGACATATGCTCTTGTAAAAGCTAACCCCGCATAATAAGATGCCTCAAGCATATTTTGCCTTGCCGTTATGTCATTACCGTTTTTATAAGCGTTTTCTATATTATCAAAAATCATCTTGACGGCTTTTTCGGCATTCTGTTTCGTCTTTTTCGTATTACTTTTGCCGATATATGCCTCTACCGCGTGGGTAAGCGCGTCCATACCCGTAGTAGATGTAACATGGGGCGGCAGTAAAATCGTAAGCTTTGGGTCAAGTACAGCGCATTTCGGACGCAAAACCATATCATTTACAGCGAATTTCTCATGCGTCTTTGGGTTTGTAAATACGGCGGCTATCGTTGTTTCGCTGCCTGTGCCGGCAGTTGTAGGCACGGCATAAAAGTACGGAATTCTTCTCCTAACTTTTAAGAACCCCCGAAACTGTTCAAGCGGCTTTTTAGGGCGGGCAGCTCTTATACC
>JAAZGX010000128.1 GCA_012511005.1 Clostridiales bacterium | reverse complement strand
TCAGCAACGGGAGCGCCAACCTCATTTGTTAACTTTTTATAATCGTTCATGGTATCAACCCTTTCTTTGTTTATATTTTAGGTGAGCTGAAAATACAGCACACCTGTAACACAATTTACTGCGGACCTTTTAAAAACATGACAATAATCCACATATACATTAAAGTTTTAGGAAGCATCAGCATGCCCCATTTAGGAGATTTTCTTGAGAAAAGCACAACAGGGACATAAAAAACAAAGCTTAATAAAACAGCTATCCATATAAAACAAAGTGAGGGTATATAAGCCCTATTTAAAAGGAACATCAGCATTACCAAAAAGCCTAACAATACGAAAGGTATGTTTCTTATAACCCCAAACTTAAATGAGCCGCTCTTTTCAAACCATCGGTTTTGCGGTAAAAGGCATAAAATAATACGAATAACGGCTAAACACACTATAATGTAAGTGCCCGCTTGTAAAAAGGGCAGCTTAAATAGAACTAAACCCCAAAACCAAAACAAGACATAAAAAATTGTCATAGTAACAGAGGTAACCAATTTACCAAAACCGAGGGCATAAAGAGGCTTTTTGCCGCTAATTAGCATATGTATTCGTGGGATTAGATGAAAAGAGTCCCCAAAAATTAAAATAAGCGTCATAAAAAAAGCGATAAACCCTGATAAAGTTTGTGCAAAGTATAGCTGAATAACGAAAACTACGTATCCGACAATTAAATAAAACGAATCAAAAACAACTTCAAAATACTTCATAATCATCGTTTTATGCTGCATAACCCTGCCCTTTTCCTATCTTTTGTTTTGGCACCTTATTTACGAAATGACAAAAATAAGAATACAAAAACCACCATAAAATGCCCTAATATTACAAAATCTCAACATAAATATACTTTATTTTTAGTTTTCTGTCAATATTTCTATTGCAAAATATAGTTTATTGAGATAAGGCTACAATTGATGTGTTACAGTTTAGAGAAGTGGCTAATAAAAGGCTCTCCAAAAAGGAGGGCTGACATAGGAAAAGTATTACGAGTGGAAGGTATATTGAAAAGTAGGCTAAATAGATTGCTGTTTTAACACCCTATCTTACTTCTTGCTCTAAATTTTCAAAAATGGGTGAATTAAAAAAATCAGTTATAGAAATCTCTAATCCATCACATAGTTTTTTTACAGTAATAATTGATACATCTTTTCTGGTACTATCCATCATACTGTAAACGGTAGAGGGGGTAACTCCCGATAGCGTAGCTAGTTCATTATATTTAATGTTTCTTTGGCTACATATTTCGTTAAACCTTAAAACAATAGCTTCTTTAATGCACATACTCATCACCTCTATATAGTATTTTAATTAATATTACATTTATGCGTATACGCTATTGCGTAATAAGGGAAAATCAGTTATACTATTGTAGAGGTGATGGCTATGCCAGACTACAAAAAGATGTATCATATATTATTCAATAAAATTACAGACATTATTGACGAGTTAGAGTTTGTGCAAAGGCAGACAGAAAAGCTATATTTAGCGGGTGAGGAGCAAGTTATCGAACTAAACATTCTCAAAAATAAAAAGGAGGACAGCGTTTCCGCTATCCCACCAAAATAACTCTGTTATAAAACTGTTATCACTGTATAAATCAAAAGACCACAAGCCTGCATTTCGCTTTGGCTCGTGGTCCATATTTTACCTAAAAGTTTACTCCCACTC
>JAAZGX010000010.1 GCA_012511005.1 Clostridiales bacterium | reverse complement strand
TAGCGCAAAACTCTTTTAGCTCCAAAACTTTTCCTTTGCCTATATATAGGGCGCTGTCTGGCGTTTTGCGTACTTGAGTTAAAATTGCCGCAACCTCTGCTCCGGCCGTTTTAGCAAGCTCTGTCAGTTCATCTATGGATGCTTTAACATCATATTCGCCCGTATCAATGCCAACTAATACGGCGCGTTCCGGTAAAACTTTATTTTCTTCCATAAAACTCCTTAAAAAAACAGCCGGATTTACCGGCTGCGAAAATTAATCAGCAGAATAAGGCAAAATTGCTATATGTCTTGCGCGCTTTATTGCCGTTGTAAGCTCCCTTTGATGATAAGCACATGTACCCGTTACTCTGCGGGGCAATATCTTTGCCCTGTCAGATGTAAAACGGCGAAGCTTTTGCGCATCTTTATAGTCAATAAATTCTGTCTTTTCAACGCAAAAAGAGCAAACCTTTTTGCGGCTTCTTCTGTTTTGGCGGTATTCGCCTTTTTCAGATTTATCGTATGCCATTTATAATCCTCCATTAATTTGTGGCGATTAGAAAGGAAGCTCGTCGCTTTCTTCATCAATATTATAATCGCCCACATTACCGTTTGAAAACGATGGTGCAGCTTGCGTATTTTCAAAACGCTGCCCTCCCGTGCCGCCGCTTTCACTTTTTGAGCCGCAAAAGCTGATATCCTCAGCAATTATCTCAAATTTCTTTCTTCTAATTCCGTTTTTATCCTCGTATGAGCTTGTCTGTATAGCGCCGCGAAGCGCTATCATAGAACCTTTTTGAAAATAACGGGTTACAAACTCCGCCGTGCCTCTCCACGCCACAACATCAATAAAGTCTGCTTGGCGTTCTTCTCCTTGCTTAACAAAGGAGCGGTCTACTGCAACGGTGAATGAAGTAACGGATAAGCCTGTTTGCGTTTGACGCAATTCAGGGTCGGCCACAAGCCGTCCCATAATAACTGCTTGGTTAATCATTGTATTCTCTCCTTATTTCTTTACAATAAGTGAACGAAGAACACCGTCCGTAATATTGAAAACACGGTCTAATTCTGAAGGGAATTCAGCGTTGCACTCGTAGTTATAAAGGACATAATAACCGTATTCTTCATCGTTGATAAGGTATTCAAGCCTGCGCTTGCCCCATTCATCAACGCTGTCAACAGTACCATTCGCCTCTATTAACGCCTTAAACTTTTCAACAAGTTCTTTTGCTGCTTCTTCACCGTCCGTCAGTGAAAATATAACTATCGTTTCATAAGCGACATTTTTGGACATCGTTTGCACCTCCTTTTGGTCAAAGGCCCCGAAAAATCCTTCGGAGCAAGGAATTTTTTTGCCTCTATGGCAACGCACCGATTATATATATAAAACGCGCATTTGTCAAGTGTTTTTTACGCTTTATCTGAGCTTTTTAATGTGTTTTCTAAATAAAAATATAAAAACTGTTGCAATTATAAATTCTTTGTGCTATACTATGTCGGCAAGCAAGAAAACCGTAGAGAGTGGGGCAACCCGCTCTCTAATGTTTATCGGGAGTGAGTATTTTGGGCAAAAACACCGTTTCCCGCGTGTGGGAAATAGCAGAGCCTTTAGCAAAAGAGCTTGGGCTTATATTATGGGATGTTAGGTTTGTCAAGGAAGGTGCAAATTATTATTTGCGTATTTTTATTGACAAAGAAGGCGGCGTTACAATAGATGATTGTGTAAATATGAGCCGCGCCCTTGACGCTCCTCTTGATGAAGGAAATTTTATTGAGCAAAGTTACAATATGCAAGTATCGTCACCCGGAATAGAAAGGGAGCTTACGCGCGAATTTCATTTTGACGCGTTTTTAGGTTCCCCCGTTATTTTAAGACTTATTCGTCCCTTTAACGGCGTCAGAAACTTTCACGGCGAGCTTTCCTCTTATTGTAACGGCGATGTTTCCGTTATTCTTGATGATGAAACGGAAATGACTGCACAGAAAAAGGAAATAGCGTTTGTAAAGCTTGATGATTTTAACATTTAATTTTAAGGTATAATACTAAGAAGGGTTGGTATTTGGAAGATGAAAAACAAGGAGTTCTTTAATGCCGTTGAGATGATGGAAAAAGAAAAGGGTATTCCCGCAGAGTATCTGCTTGAAAAAATCACTGCGGCTATTGTAACCTCCGTTAAAAAAGATTATGGAAGCAAAGATGTCGTTTTTTGCGTAGCTGACAGAGAAAAGTCAGAGCTAAGAGTCTTTGTGAGAAAGACTGTTGTTGAGGAAGTTTCAGATAAAGATACTGAAATTACACTTGATGATGCAAAAAGATATTCAAAAGTTCCCGTAATAGGTGATGTTGTTGAAATTCCGCTTGAAACGATGGAGTTTGGCAGGATAGCAGCGCAAACTGCAAAAAATGTCATCCGTCAAGGTATACGCGATGCAGAAAAGGACCTTATATCTCGCGAATTTCAAAGCCGAAAGCAAGAGCTTGTATCAGGCAGGGTGCAGCGTGTTGACCCGAGAACGGGAAATGTAACGCTTGAAATCGGAAAAGCAGAGGCGACTTTGCCAAAAGGCGAACAAGTCCCCGGTGAAATGTATAGAGAGGGCGACCTTATTAAGGTTTATATTGTCGATGTTAAAACAAATGACAGAGGTCCTAAGGCTATGATTTCAAGAACACATCCCGGTCTCGTAAAAAGACTGTTTGAAACCGAGGTGCCTGAGATATATGACGGCTCTGTTGAAATAAAATCCGTTTCAAGAGAGGCAGGTTCCCGCACGAAAATTGCCGTATACAGCAAAGATGAAAATGTTGACCCCGTCGGTGCGTGCATAGGTCCGCGCGGCGCAAGGGTAGGCAATATTGTTGATGCTCTTGGGGGAGAAAAGATTGATGTTATCGTTTATGATGAGGACCCTAAAGTATTTATAGCAGCGGCTTTAGCTCCGGCAGATGTTATTTCTGTAGACATAGACGAACAGCAACCTAATACCTGCCATGTTACAGTGCCGGACACACAGCTTTCCCTTGCAATAGGCAACAAGGGGCAGAATGTGCGGCTTGCGGCAAGGCTTACGGGATGGAAAATTGATATAAAGCCTGAAAGCGGCTTTTATACTCCACAAAACGAATAAGCTTTTATTCATTAACATCAGGAGGGATTTGCTTGTCAGCGCGTAAACTACCACTTAGAAAATGTACAGGCTGCGGCGAAATGAAGCCGAAAAAGGAATTGATACGAATAGTAAGGTCATCGGAAGGCGTCGTAAGTTTAGACCTTACGGGAAAAGCCTCTGGCAGAGGCGCCTATGTCTGCAAAAACCACGATTGTTTGCAACTTGCACATAAGGCAAAGCGGCTTGAAAGGGCCTTTTCCTGTGCGATATCTGATGAGATTTACAACGAGATTAAGAAGGAGCTTAACAATTTAGAATTGTGATTATGGACAATGACAGAAAATTTTTGAATATGCTCGGCTTGTGCCGCAAAGCGGGAAAGCTATGTTTAGGACACGATGCTGTTATGGATAGTATCGCTCGCAAAAAGGCTTATCTTGTACTGCTTTCAAGCGACAGCTCAAAAAGACTTCAAAGAGAAACAACAATCACAATAGAAAAAAGCGGAAAAGATATTTGCGTTCTTTTTACGGCTTTTACTATGAAAGAAATTGGGCTTGCGGTCGGAAAAATATCCGCCGTGTTAGCCGTAACAGATAAAAATTTTGCGTCAAGACTGACGGAACTGTCGGGGAGGAATAGCATTAATGATGATAAAATACAGAGTACATGAGGTTGCGAAGGATTTCGATTTAACGAGTAGGGATATTTCGGGTATCTTAAAAAAATACCTTGATGTTTCAAAGAAGGCTCAGACTGCGCTTGAAGATACTGAGCTTGATATTATATTTGAAACACTGACGCAGCGTTTTTCTGTTGAGAGCTTTGACGAGTATTTTGCCATGCAAAAAACAGATGCACAGCGCGCTATGGAAAAACAATCTTCCACAGATGAAAAGGAGACAAAAAAAGCGGCAGGTAAAAAACCTAAAGATACTCCCGCAGAAGACAAGAAATCCAAACCGACCGATACAAAAGACACAAAACCCACAAAATCTGCCCCGTTTAAAAAGGGTCAGGAAAAACAAAAGAAAGCGGCAGACCCGAATGCCGCTGTTCAGTCACGCACAAAAGGCGAAAAGCTCGTTATTAATACAAGGGCATCTAATGTTGAGCTTGATAAATATAATGAGCGGTATGAAAATATTGCATCTGCTAACCGTCCGGCAAATGATAATGTTGCAACAAAGCAGAAGTTGAAGCAAAAAAGTCAACAGTACCGCCGCCAAGGTATGCGCTCGCGCCGCAGAGAGAGCGAGGCGGAAAGGCTAAAGAGAATTGCCGAGGAGAGAGCTAAAAAGACGCTCGTTATAACGGTACCGGAGGAAATAACTGTAGGCGCCCTTGCCATGCTTTTGAAAATGACGGCGGCAGAGGTAATAAAGAAGCTGTTCGCGCTTGGAGTTATGGCAAATGTCAATGAGGTTATTGACTTTGAAACCGCTGAAATCGTTGCCACAGAGCTTGGGGCTAAGGTTAAAAAAGAGGTTGTTGTTACAATAGAGGAGCAAATTATTGACGATAGTGTAGACGAGGAAGATAACTTGCAATTAAGAAGTCCCGTAGTTGTTGTTATGGGACATGTTGACCATGGAAAGACTTCTCTCCTTGATGCTATAAGGCACACATCCGTAACCGATACAGAAGCGGGAGGTATAACTCAGCATATAGGCGCTTATAAAGTGGGCATTGATGGGCAGGATATAACATTTCTTGATACTCCCGGTCACGCCGCGTTTACATCTATGCGTGCCAGAGGTGCCATGGCTACCGATATAGCAATTCTTGTGGTTGCCGCAGACGATGGCATTATGCCGCAAACGGTAGAGGCAATAAATCATGCTAAAGCCGCTGAGATTTCCATAGTTGTGGCAATTAATAAAATGGATAAACCGAGTGCAAATCCCGATAAAATCATGCAGCAGCTTACAGAATACGGACTCGTTACAGAGGAATGGGGCGGAGATACTATCTGTGTGCCCGTTTCGGCAAAGACGAGAGACGGAATTGATAAGTTGCTTGAATCCGTGCTTCTTGTAGCGGAAATAGGCGAGCTTAAAGCCAACCCGAACAGAGCGGCGAGGGGAATAGTTATAGAGGCAAGACTTGATAAGGGCAGAGGCGCTGTTGCCACTTTATTAGTTCAAAACGGCACACTTAACAGCGGTGATATTATTGTGGCGGGAACAGCCGTAGGGCGCGTTCGCGTTATGACTAATGACTTAGGGCAAAAGGTGGACAAAGCGGGGCCGTCAGTGCCTGTTGAAATTACGGGACTTGCGGAAGTGCCGCACGCCGGCGACGCGTTTGATGCTGTTACTGATGAAAAACTTGCGCGCGCATTAGTAGAGCAGCGTAAAGAGCAGCAAAAGGAAGAACAGTTCAGCGCATACCAAAAGGTTACGCTTGATAACCTGTTCTCCTCTATCTCAAGCGGTGAGCTTAAAGACCTTAATATTATAGTAAAAGCCGATGTTCAAGGCTCGGCGGAAGCTGTAAAACAAAATCTTGAAAAACTTACGAATGAAGAAGTTCGCGTTAATGTTATACATGTCGGCGTTGGCGCTATTAATGAATCAGATGTTATGCTTGCAAATGCTTCTAACGCTATCGTTGTGGGCTTTAATGTCCGCCCCGACCCAATAGCTACGGCAAATGCCGAAAGAGACAGCGTAGAGCTTCGTATGTATAGAGTTATTTATGACTGTATAGAGGAAATCGAGGCTGCTATTAAAGGTATGCTCTCTCCAAAATACCGCGATGTTAATATTGGAAGAATTGAAGTTCGAAATGTATTTAAGCTGTCATCTGCCGGCGTAATATCAGGCTCTTATATCCTTGACGGTAAAGTCACACGGAACGCAAAAATCAGGCTTATTCGTGACGGCATAGTTATTACGGAAGATGAAATTGATTCGCTTAGGCGCTTTAAGGACGATGTTAAAGAAGTTCATGCAGGCTATGAATGTGGAATTGGACTTAAACACTATAACGATATTAAGGAGGGTGACATCTTCGAGGCGTTTATAACGGAGGAATACCGCGAAGATTAAATAATTATGGGCACTTATAAATCAGAGCGCACTGCTGAGGACATCAGGCGCGAAATAACATCAATAATACGCGGTCTTAAAGACCCAAGAATAGCACAAAAGTTTATTTCAGTATCAAGAATAGAGCTTACCTCTGACTTGTCGTTTGCAAAAGTCTATATAAGCGCGCTTGAGGGCTTCGATACGGCAAAAGAGGCTGTTGCGGCTTTAACTAATGGGGCAGGATTTATCCGCAAGGAAATTAGCGCAAAGGTTCGTATGAGAAAAGTTCCGGAGCTTAAATTTATAGCGGATAATTCAATAGAGCAAGGTATGAAAATCGTTGAGCGTATGAATAAGCTTGCGGTTAATGAGGAAAAAGAAGATGAGGATTGACAAAAAGCAGTTTGCAAAAAGGCTAATGCAAAGTGATTTCATTCAAATACTAATGCACGAACAGCCTGACGGTGATGCCGTAGGCTCTGCATATGCTCTTTTTGCGGCACTTGAAAAACTGAATAAAACGATTAGAGTTGATTGTTTTGACGAGCCGCCCAAAAATCTTCGTTTTATTACAAAAGCCGTTAGATTTCAAGAATTTGAGCCACAGCTCACAGTCGCGGTAGATGTTGCCGATATAAAGCTTTTGGGCGATAATTGGCGCGACTATGAAGGCAAGATTGACTTATGCCTTGACCACCACACATCAAACACTTTCTATGCTGACAGCACATATCTTGAGGATAGGGCAGCGGCAAGTGAAATGGTTTATGAAGTTATTAATGAGTTAGGCGTCACAATTGATGAATATATAGCCAGCTGTATTTATGTAGGCGTATCAACTGATACGGGCTGTTTTCGCTATCCTAATACTACTTCTGATACGCTTAGGATTGCCGCTGATATGATGGACAAGGGTATTGACGCACAAGCTATCAATAAAGCGATGTTTGAAACAAAGACGAAAAGCTTCGTTAAGCTTGAAAAACTTGTCAATGAAACGCTTGAGCTGCATTTTGATGAAAGGTGCGCAATATATACAATTACAAGAAAGATGTTTGATAAAAGCGGCGCCCTTGAAAGTGAATGCCACCCAATTACGGCTGCCTCGCGGCAAATTGAAGGTGTATTAGTCGGCGTCGTTATAAAAGAGCAGAAAGACGGTACTTTTAATATTTCCGTTAGGACTAACAATCCGTTAAACGCCTCCGCTATATGCTCTAAACTGGGCGGCGGCGGTCATAAAAATGCTGCAGGCTGCGAGCTTGTAAGCTCTTTATCTGAAACGAAAGCCGCCTTACTTAAAGTAATAGGCGACGCCTTAAATGAAGCTGTATAATGAACGGATTTATTTGTCTTAATAAAGACGGCGGCATTACTTCTTTTCTTGCGTCGGCTAAGGTAAAAAGAATAACAGCTTCTAAAAAGGCAGGACATACCGGTACGCTTGACCCGTTAGCAACAGGAGTACTGCCAATAGCTTTAGGCGGCGCTTCACGCTTTATAAATTTTCTGTGTCAAAGTGATAAGCATTATGAAGCGCGCTTTATAACGGGCATTAAAACTGACACGCTTGACATTACGGGTACAGTGATTGAGCGTACTGATAAAACCGCCTCTTACGAGAATATTGTTAAGCTTTTACCCCGTTTCACGGGTGACATTCAGCAAATTCCGCCTATGTTTTCAGCAATAAAAAAAGACGGCGTAAGGCTTTACGAATTAGCGCGAAAAGGTAAAGAAATCGAAAGAGAAAGCAGAGCTGTCCGCATAAACGAAATCAGCGTAAACAAAATTAATGAAAATGATTTTTCGCTTTTCGTTTCCTGTTCTACCGGTACATACATAAGAACATTAATTTCTGATATTGGTGATGCTTTGGGTTGTTTCGCTACAATGACGGCACTCACAAGGACTTTTACGGACGGTTTTCATATTAGTGAAAGTCATACTATAAAAGAACTTGAGGCACGAAAAAGTGACGGCACGCTTTCTGAAATAATTATACCTATTGAAAAAGCTTTGGACTTTTACCCAAAAGTTTATGTAACATCCGCGCAAAGTGAGCGTTTTAACAATGGAGGAGAGCTGTTTCTCAATAGACTGACTATTGACAGTACAAAGGATTTCCACACAGTATTCTCTCCTTATGGGAAGTTTATAGGAATTGGCAAAGCTTCTCCCCAAAAAGGTGTTTTAGAAGTTAAAAAAGTATATAATGAACTTTAATTATGAAAAAGAATGAGCTAAAAAACATAAAAGCCTCGTCCGTCGCCCTTGGTACATTTGACGGTATCCATTTAGGGCACAGAAAGGTAATTGAAAACGCCGTCCTTTGTAAAGACGGTGAAACTCCTCTAATCCTATTATTTAACGAGCATCCGCATACGGTGCTTTACAAAACAGCCCCGAAAAGGCTCATAACAAGAAATCAGCAGGAAATTCTACTACAACGCATGGGTATTACCCCTGTGTATGAGGATTTTCGCTCTATTATGAATTTGAATTCTGAAGATTTCATTATTGAAATGGCGCGAAAATATAAAATCAGGCAAATCTCTTGTGGTTTTAACTATCATTTCGGAAAAAATGCCGCCGGTGACGCTATGTCACTAAAGCAAATTTGTGACGATAACGGCATACTGCTTAAAGTTTCAAGTGCCGTTTCATATGATGAAATACCCGTAAGCTCCTCAAGAATAAGGGAAGCGCTCACTAAAGGCGATGTCCTCTCTGCCCGAAATATGCTTGGCAGGTGGTTCTCATATGATTTTACCGTAAAGCAAAGCCAAAAACTCGGCAGAACATTGGGTTTCCCTACGATTAATCAATATTTTCCGTCCGATTTTATAGTGCCGAAATACGGTGTATACGCCTCATTTTCACTCGTAAACGAAAAAGTGTTTCCCTCTGTAACAAATATCGGTATGCGCCCTACTATAGGTGACGGTGTAATGGGCAGTGAAACGCATATTATCGGTATTGACGATAATCTTTACGGTGAAAACATACTCGTATCTCTAACACAAAGAATAAGAGATGAAATCTGTTTCTCGTCACTTGAAGAGTTAAAGACGCAAATAGCGTCCGATAAACAAAAGGCTCTAAAAGCTTGGGAGGATATGAATGAAAAAGAGAATTAAAATAGCCCCCTCCCTGCTTTCCGCCGACTATGCAAGGCTTGGGGAAGAAATCAAAGAAATTGAGGCTTTTGGCGCAGATATGCTTCATATTGATGTTATGGACGGTCACTTTGTATCGAATATAACAATAGGCGCTCCCGTTATAAAAAGCATTCGCAAAGTATCTCCTATTCCCTTTGATGTTCATTTAATGGTATCCGACCCATGTGCTTTTATAGATGATTTTTTAGATGCGGGCGCAGATATTATAACAGTACATTTTGAATGCTCCGACAATCCCGCTTTTTTATACGAAGCTATAAAAAAAATAAAAGCCCGTGGGAAAAGGGTTGGGGTTTCGTTAAAACCCCATACCCCGACAGAGGCTGTGTTTCAGTTTTTAGATATTATTGATATGGTACTCGTTATGACCGTTGAGCCCGGTTTTGGCGGTCAAGGATTTATGAGTGATATGCTTCCTAAGATAGCAAAGATACGAGAGAAAAACCAAAATATTGATATTCAGGTGGACGGCGGCATTAACAATAAAACCGCACCGCTTGCAAAACTTTCCGGTGCCAATATTTTAGTTGCGGGAAGCTATATTTTCGGCGCTAAGGACAGGCGCGCCGCTATCAATTCTCTCAGAGAATGATTTTAAGTGCTTGCCGTATTCACTCACCTCTGAAATCTTCGTCATATCAGCATCAACTATATCACAGTATTCACAAAGATTTCTTATAAAATAGTCACTTTGCGTAAGCTTTGGATACACTACTGTATAATAGGCGTCTGATAAAATATAACTGTTAAAGCCTTTATGTCTGCCGCCCATATCCTTTAATATCTCAACGGCGCCTATAAAGCTATCACAATCCTTTGTATAAAGGAGAATAGGCTCTGCCTCTTTTTTCATCACAAGTCTTTTGCTGTTTTTATCATAGCCTGACGACGGCAATACAGTAAAATACAGTACACACCCGCCGTCCTCTAACGGCAGTGCCTCAATAAGCATACGCTCAGCAGGACTTATATCCTTACCAAGCACTCTTTTAGCCTCGTCAAGAAGCGTCCATATTACACGGCGAGTTTCTATATTGGAATAGTCCATATCCTCATATGTAATGTCAAGAGTTTTAAGGTCTGTTCTCGTCAGCTCAACTACTATCTTATCCTCATTTTGAAGTTCGATTTTCAAAAGGCTCCCTCCCAGCTCTTATTACTATCATATTACGCAAACGGCTTGTACACAATGATAACTTTTTGGAATAGTAGGAAAGGAATAGAATAATATTGGCAAAAGAAAGCAGTAGAACTAATTATTCGGGATTTAATAAGGACTTTTTGCTGATGCTCTGGGCACCGCTTTTAATGGCATGGTATTTTTACGGTGAAAGGGCGTTGCGGCTTGCTTTTATTTCGGTTTTGCTTTCGCTTTCTCTTTCATTTATATGTGATTTATTATTAAAGAAAAAAACCTTAATTCTTAAACCGTCTGCAATAGTTACAGGGCTTTTAATATCGCTTATGCTGCCCGCCGGCGCATCTTTTTCTTTACTTTCGGCGTCTGTAGCATTCGCATATATTGTATGCATACTTCCGTTTGGAAACGGAGAGAAACTCCCGTTCGTGCCTGCTGCCGCGGCTATTACTTTCGCCACCGTTTGCAGGACGGCGGCAGTTTTTACTTACCCGTCACTCTCTTACCCCGTAACGGCGGCGGGTGACCCCGCTTTTGTTGAGGGGACTTCTCTTGCATATTCTCTGGCACAAGGAAACTCTATTCATTCCGGTGCTACATCAGTTATAAAAATATTTATAGGTGAATACCCCGGACCTATGGGCGCTACTTGTACGCTCATTCTCCTTGCGGCGGGTGTTTATTTGTTTTTTAGGCATAGAAACAAGTTTTTAATCTTTTTCGGCTATATTCTTTCCATATGCGTCTTTGCGGCTGTTTTCCCCCGTATTCTGACAGGCAGCTATAATTCTGTCGTTATGGAGTTATGCTCCGGAACACTCGTCTTCGCCGGGCTGTTTCTTTTTACACAGCCTTACTGCTCCCCTTCCGGCAATTTATCCGGCTTTCTTTTCGGCATAACTTCGGGGCTTTTAGTAATGCTGTTTCGTAAATTCGGCATATATGAGGACTCGACCTGTTTCGTAGTTCTTATTATGAATGCCCTGTCTCCGCTTTTCACAAAAGCGTTTGATTTGTCACACCGTAAAGAAAATAAAAAGAAAAAAGCGCGTTTATCTTATAAGGAAAGGGCTAAAGAGGCATGATTGACAATAAAACAAGCTTGCGTAAAATTATACGCGAAACATTAATTGTAAAAAATCCGGCGCTTATAGAAGCTGTTGGTTTATTCCCGCTTATCGTTGTTTCCACCTCTGTAAAGTCCTCTATACTCGTTTGTGCGGCAACTTTTTTAATACTCGTAATTAACGCCTTTATTTCCTCGCTTATGTTGAAATCCGTCCCCCGTTATATAAGAGTTGCCATATATGTAATTATCAGCGCCTTTGTACTTTTGCCCCTCACTTACTTATTTTCAGACATTGTGCCGAATGAGGCGGCAAAATTAGGTATTACTATACCTCTAACATGTGTCAGCTCTCTCGTTTCACTCCATTGTGAAAGGTATTATGTAAAAAGTCCTATAAGTGAGACTTTTATTCATTCTGTATTTTCCGGTTTTGGGTATGGCGCTGTCGTGCTTTTAACGGGTGCCGCGCGTGAAATCTTAGGAAACGGTACTTTTTACGGATTTTCCTTTGACCATTCATACAAGCTCCCTATTATGCTATTGCCTTGCGGCGGGCTTCTTACTTTAGGCTTTCTTGCCGCAATACTTAGAATTTTAAGATTAAAGCTCTATCCTCATTATAGGGAAGAGGAAGCGTCTGACATCATAGCAAAGGAGGGACTGAAATGAGTTATATTTTCAGCCTTCTTTCCACTGCCGTTTTAGTAGGCATAGTGCAGAACCTTGTATTTTCAGGCGGGCTTGGTGCAAGTGAGGCTTTACGAATGTCTGTAAAGCCAAAATTGCTTTTAGAATTTTCTGTGTTCATTTCATTGTTTTCCGTTGTGCTTAGCGTTAGCTGTTTCTTCCTTGATACAATTCCTGAATTTAACGAGCTTAACCTTTACTATCACTACATTTCCTACATCGGTATTTTAATAGTGCTATACATCATATCAGTGTTAATAGCGCTCATATTTAAGGCAAGCAAATCTCTCATAAGCCGCCTTGCTGTTGCGGCTTTCAATACTCTTGTTTTAGCAGTACCTATGATAAACCGCCTTTCTGGTTTTACTGTTTATGAAGCAGTTGGCAGCGGACTTGGGGCAGGCGCTGCGTTCGGATTTGCCGTTCTCCTTATGAATATTTCCGCAAAAAGAATTAAAGAGAATGACGATATCCCAGAGGCTTTCAAAGGCTCCCCTGCTTTGTTCATTTATGCCGCTCTCATATCTTTAGGTCTATATGCCCTTTCGGGACGGGCGTTATTAATATAGATTGCTTATTAAATAAAATAAAAGCCGCTTTAAGGCGGCGGAATGGAGTTTTATATGAAGTTTTCAGTTAGTACTTACAGTTTTTCACAGCTAACATCAAGTGGCGAAAAAACTGAAAAGGAGTTAATCGCACTATCTAAAGAAATGGAATTTGACGGTATAGAGTTTGCTGAAATCCACCCTCCGAAAGGAGTTAATAAGGCAGACTATGCTAAAGAGCTACGCGAGGAATGCGAAAGAGTAGGCATAACCGCCGTAAACTATACTATTGGTGCAAATTTTCTTTACCCCGTCGGCGGCTCTGTTGAAGCTGAAGTTTCACGGCTTAAAGACGAGCTTGATATTGCTAAAATCCTCGGCGTATCGGGTATGCGCCATGATGCAACGGGTGGATGGAAAGATAAGGACAGAATGGGAAGAGGCTATAATGAAGCGTTACCCTATTTAATTGAGGGCTGTAAAAAGGTAACGGAATATGCAAAAACCCTTGGCATTCGCACAATGGTTGAAAACCACGGCTATTTCTGTCAAGAAAGCACAAGAGTAGAAAAGCTTATAAACGGCGTTGCTGACGAAAACTTTGGTGTACTCTTTGATATGGGCAACTTCCTTTGTGCCGATGAGGACCCCATTTTTGCAGTCGGCAGGCTTGCTCCTTATGTTTTTCATGTACACGCGAAAGATTTCCACCTAAAAAGTGGTGACAGTATAGCCCCGACAAACGGCTTTTTCCCCTCAAGGGCAGGTAATTTCCTAAGAGGTGCTATTGTAGGACACGGCTGTGTACCCGTTTTTCAGTGTATGGCTACACTTCAAAGAAGTAGTTATGACAAGTTTATAAGCATTGAATTTGAGGGTATAGAACATGCGGAAACAGGCGTGGAGTGGGGTCATAACACCCTCTTACGCTATCGTGATGTATTGGCGGGTTAACTATGGCGCTTATTTTAGCCTCCGCATCCCCAAGGCGGCTGGAGATTATGAAACTTGCAGGGTACAGCTTTACTGTAATAAACCCAAATGCGAATGAATATGTTCCCGAAGGCTTAAATGCAAGTCAAACGGCAGAGCATTTAAGC
>JAAZGX010000127.1 GCA_012511005.1 Clostridiales bacterium | reverse complement strand
TAGGCTCTGTTGTGCAGGTCTTTTATACGGATATTCTACTTGTACCGGCTATCGCTGTAAGCATTGTTATGGGAATATCCCGTGTTTGGGACGGCGCTAACGACCTTTTAATGGGTACGATTGTTGATAAAACTCACACAAGATGGGGCAAATGCAGACCATACTTAAAATTTGTGCCAATTCCGGTGGCAATAACAACGGTTTTGATGTTCCTGCCGCTGACCTTTTTGTCGACAAAATTAAAGATACTTTATATCATATTAAGTTTTCTTCTTTGGGAAACTCTCTATACGCTTGGTGATATTCCGCTTTGGGGTATGACATCTCTTATGACGCCGGACGAAGACAAGCGCGCAAAGCTTATATCGGCGGCGCGTATAATCGGCAGCTTAGGAGCTATTATTGTAGTCGCTTTCTACCCCATAAAAGACGCGTTAGGCGCTATAGATATAGGGCTTTTCAGCAATACGGGAAAAGCTAATTCAGACCTTTTGTATTTTTCAGAGCAGCAAGGCTATTTATTAGCTATTATTGTTATAGCTTTAGTGGGCGGCACTCTTTTCAGGTTGCCTTTCTCCCATGTGCGTGAAAGGATTAAGCAGGCTCCAAAAGAAAAAGACACAAGCTTTGTAGAAAATCTTAAACTAATGTGGGAAAATAAATATTATGTGCGCGTTATGTTTGCAAGTATTTTAGGCTGTACAAAGGCTATAATGTTAAGCGCCGGCATTTACTTTTGTAAATGGGTGCTTGGCAACGGCGGGGACGAATCGCTTTATCTTATTATGCTTGGAGGTCCGTTCCTTGTGGGTATGTTGATATCAATGAACAGAAGCACATGGTTTGCAAAAAGGTTTTCAAAAAAGAAAGTCTATATTGTAACCTCTTACTTAAATGCAGTACCTTATGTGTTAATGTTTATGGTAGGTTATAAAAGTATACCTTTCGTAGCTGTTATGCTTGCGTTTGGTGGATTTTTCACAGGATTTACAACGGTGTACAACACAACGATGATTGCCGATAGCGTAGATTATATGGAGCTTCAAAAAGGCAAGCGTAATGACGGTGTATTTTTCAGCGGAATGAACTTTGTTGCAAAGCTCACGGCGGCTATTACGGCTATTATAGTAAACTTAATGTTCCACTTAGTGGACTATACAGAAACAATTGATAAGCTATCGGGCGCAATAAGTGCCGCGGCAGCACAAGGGCAAACATATTCGCTTAATTTTGCGGCACAATATCCGGATATTACTTCTGCGATGTTCATACTAATAACACTTATTCCGGCGGCAGGGTGCATTCTTCAGGCTTTACCCATTCATGGCTATAAATTGACTGAGGATGTTCATGCCAAAATTCTTGAAGAGCTTGAGGAAAAACGAGGCGAACATATAGAAGCAACTATTTCATAAATTAACTGAAGAAGCAAAAGAATAAGGAGAGTATATGTTACACAGCGGGCGGCCGAAAAACTTAAACAGAATAGGTGAAGCGGAAGCGGGAGTTTATGATTTTCTTGATTTTTTAGATATAGAGTACGAAACAGCAGAGCATGAAAGCGCCGCAAATATGGCAATATGCAAGCAAATAGAAAAGACGCTAAAAGCGCCGATTTGTAAGAACCTGTTTTTATGTAATAGGCAAAAAACCGCTTTTTATCTTTTGCTAATGCCGGGCGGCAAGCCTTTTAAAACGAAAGAGCTTTCCTCTCAAATACAAAGCGCACGGCTTTCATTCGGAAGTGCAGAAGATATGGAAAGGCTTTTAACCACACCTGCCGGTTCTGCAAGCGTTTTAGGACTAATATATGATAAGGAGAATGCCGTAAAGCTGCTCGTTGATGAGGATTTGTTAAGTAATGAATATATAGGTTGTCACCCATGCATAAACACTAAAACAGTGAAGCTAAGGACAAAGGATTTATTCACTAAAGTGCTAAAAAAAGCAAACCACAAATACACTAAAGTGAAACTGATTGGGCTAGATTAAAAGGCGCAGAAAACCACTTGTGTACTGGAAAATAAAAAATATTAAAATCTATTTACTTTTTAAAAACTATATGGTAATATATAGTTGCATATTTATAAAAATGGAGGTGAAAATATGGACGCTATTATGGAACTTTTAGGGGGACTTTTTAATGATTTCGATTTCGGAGAGATTTTGGCATCAATAATGGATTTCATTATGGGGCTTATTCCTTCCTAATTATTGGGTGAAAAAGCGGCGGTGCTTATAGTAGCACCACCGTTTTTTTTATAGGTATTTTATAGGGAAATGCATACAGATATTACAAAGCTTTCTTTCTGATATTAACCGTACATTCCGTTTGTTGCCATATAGTCGTATATTTTTTTGCCATGCTCTTGTTCTTCTTTTTGTATATGATTAAGCGCGTCTCTAACGCTTGCGTCTGTAAACTCGAAAATGCAAGTATTGTAAAGTGAGGATGTGTGTTTTTCCGCTGATAAAACATCGGTACAAAGATAGCTGTCATTGAGTTTATCCTGATTTTCACCTGTGCCATATGTCGCCGTAAAAGATGGCTGCTGTGAGAACGATTGTGAGGCATTTGCCTGCATATTAGGAACCGTGCCGCTCTCAATTTGATTGAGTGTATTAAGATGCTCTTTTTCAACCTGCTCGATATCTGAAAAAAGCGTTTTTAGCTGAGGGTCTACGGCGCAGGATGCGTGTTTGTTGTACTTTTCAATGCAAAGCTTTTCCGCCGCCTGCATATCCTTCATTAAAAGTGTTTCTTTTTGTGTTAATTGCATATATTTATCACCTCCTCATTATTATGTTCACCTAATATTTTTTTATACAAATTTTTCAAAGAAAGTATATTCCTTCAGAAATTACTGATAATAGTCAGGGTGATATATATGGATAATGAAAAAGCCTTAATAGGCGGCGAAATTCCTTTAGGACTCTCTATGGCGCTTGCACAAAATACTGATGCGATGAAGTATTTTTCTCAACTGCCAAAACAGAAACAACAAAATGTAATTGCGAAAACAAAGGATATACATTCTAAAAAAGAAATGCAAAGCTTTGTAAACGAAATACACAAAATGAACTTCAGTTAAAAAACTGCCTGTGGCTCTTTATTTGATATG
>JAAZGX010000126.1 GCA_012511005.1 Clostridiales bacterium | reverse complement strand
CGCATGCAGCCCTACTTGATTTTGTACCATAACATCTTTTACACACATACTATATATCTCCCACAAAATATTAAAAAAGTGTTTTTTCCACAACATTTAGAAAGAAAATTATTCTTTGTTCTTTTACATTATAGTCTAATTATAGTATCAAAGTCAATTGAAAAACGCTATTTTGGTGGTTTTCGGAATATTTTATATGTTATACTAAACATCAACAAAATGTTGTCAACCCTTTTGTGCAGTATTACTATATTATTAACCCGGAAAATATCAATTATTACCAACACTCTCTTTAAGACTTTCTAAAAACTTCTCATCCTCTAATGATAAGTTCGCATTTTCTAAAAGTTCCGGACGCCTTTTAAATGTAAGTCTTAAAGATTGCTGTCTGCGCCACTTTTCAATATTTGCGTGGTGTCCTGTAACTAAAACCTCCGGCACGGACATCTCATTCCATATAGCCGGCTTCGTATATTGGGGATATTCCAATAAAAAATTAAAGTGACTTTCCTCTGTATAGCCCTCTTGTGTAGACAGAACGCCTGAAATCATCCTTGAAACGGCATCAGAGAGAATTAACGCGGGCAGCTCGCCGCCCGTAACAACATAGTCGCCTATTGATATTTCCTCATCGACAATCGCATCAATTACTCTCTGGTCTACACCCTCATATCTGCCGCATAAAATGGCAAACCCTGAAAGCTCTGACAGCTCTTTTACACGCTCCTGTGTAAGTGTTTTTCCCGTTGGCGTCATATAAATAAGATGAAGCTTTTCTCCACGCAGCTTCTCAACAGCTCTAAAGCAATCATAAATAGGCTGTGCCGTCATAAGCATACCCTCGCCGCCGCCGTATGGCGAATCATCAACTTGATTTTGCCTGTTTAGCGTATAGTCGCGGATTTGGTGACACGAAAACTCTACAAGCCCTTTTTCCCTTGCTCTGCCGATTATGCTCGTATTTAAGACGGCTTCACACATTTCCGGAAAAAGTGTTAATAAATCAATCTTCATCGAAAAGCCCCCTTAAAGGACGAATATATACTTTTGCTCCGTCAATATCGACCTTTTTCACAACCTGCTCTATAGCGGGGATAAGAGTAACCTTTTCACCCTTTTTTATATGCCAAACATCATTTGCACCCGTTTGTGAAACCTCTGAAATTGTTCCGTAAATGATGTTTTCATTATCATAATCTATTACCGTATTGCCTATTAGCTCTTGTATAAACCAGCCGCCGTCTTCTATATTAGCGTCAGAGCGCTTTATATACAAGATTTTGTTCCTTAAAGCCGCCGCGGCTTCTATGCTGTTTATCCCATTAAGCGATAACAGCGCCACTTTACCGTGCTGCCTTAGTGATACTATATTTACTTTTTCTGTTCCGTCGCTATTAAAATACAGCGTATTAAATTCTTTTAAAAAGGAAATATCATCACACCATAGCTCAAAGCGCAATTCGCCTTTAACCCCATGTGTGCCGATTATTTTCCCTATTTCAAGATAATCCTTTTTCATATTACTCCATAAAAGCTTTTACCGCCGCAAAAAGCGGCGGCAAAAACTCATAATTAGTCAATATCCACTTGAACCTTGACTTCTTTTCGGACGGCCGCCGCACGCATAACAGTTCTTATTGCTTTCGCAATTCTGCCCTGCTTACCTATTACTCTGCCCATATCCTCATCACCGACATGAAGGTGAAAAACAATTATCCCTTCTTCGTTCGGCTCATCCTCTGTAACCACAACACTGTCGGGTTCTGTAACTAAGCCTTTTGCTATTATTGTAAGCAAATCTTTCATGGAATTTTACTCCTTTCACAGTTAATTAGAAAGAACGACTTATATTATTCCGTTCTTTTTCAGTAGCGCCTTGACTGTATCTGTGGGCTGTGCGCCATTCGCAATCCACTTTTTAACTTTTTCCGCATCGATTTTCACCTCAACAGGCTCTGTAAGAGGGTTGTAATAGCCAACCTCCTCAATAAACCTACCGTCACGGGGATAGCGTGAATCCGCTACCACGATGCGATAAAAAGGTGCTTTCTTTGCGCCCATACGGCGCAAACGAATTTTAACTGCCATAAATATTCCTCCAAAAAATACTGATAGTTTATATATAATGCTTATGCTTTATATCTAAGTTTACATCGGGAAACCGCCAAAATCCCCCATATTACCCATTCTGCTTTGCATTTGGCGCATCTTCTTTTTACTGCCTTTGCTGCTAAATTGTTTGAGCATCTTTTGCATCTGCCTATATTGATTTAAAAGCCTGTTAACATCCTCCACCCTCATACCGCTGCCCGCGGCTATGCGTTTTTTACGCGATGGATTTATTATGCCCGGATTTTTCCGCTCTTTCTCCGTCATAGAAAGAATTATAGCTTCCATTCTGTCTATCTGCTTATCATCAACATCAACATTTTTAATTTTTTTGCCTACTCCCGGAAGCATAGATAACAAATCTTTCATAGAGCCCATTTTCTTCATTTCCTGAAATTGTGCTAAAAGGTCATTAAAATCAAGCTTATTTTGATTTAGCTTTTTCTCAAGCTCCTCCGCCTTCTTTTCACTTAATGAAACCTCTGCTTTTTCTATAAAAGACAGCACATCTCCCATACCGAGAATTCTTGATGCCATACGGTCCGGGTGAAAAATATCAAGGTCCTGAAGTTTTTCCCCTACACCGACGAATTTAATGGGCTTGCCCGTAACTGCCCTTGCGGAAAGCGCCGCGCCGCCTCTCGTATCACCGTCAAGCTTTGTAAGCACAAGACCGTCTATACCGAGAGCCTCATCAAAAGATGCGGCAACTGTTACGGCGTCTTGTCCCGTCATAGCATCTACTACGAGTAGTATTTCATGCGGTTTTACTTGGCTTTTTATGCTCTTTAGCTCATTCATAAGCTCTTCGTCTATATGAAGCCGTCCCGCAGTATCAAGGAAAACATAATCATACCCTTGCTCTTTAGCAAGCTTTACGGCTTCTGCGGCTATTGTTACGGGATTTTCCGTACCCATTTCAAATACGGGCACGCCTGCCTGCTCACCTATTACTTGTAACTGCTTTATTGCCGCGGGACGATATATATCACATGCCGCAAGCAGCGGTCTGTTGCCGTTACTTTTAAGCCTTAAAGCGATTTTTGCACAGTGCGTTGTTTTACCGGAGCCTTGAAGCCCGCACATCATAACAACCGTGGGCGGGCGCGACGCGCTTGCAAGCCTTGAAT
>JAAZGX010000125.1 GCA_012511005.1 Clostridiales bacterium | reverse complement strand
TTTACAAGCTCTGTTTCGCCATTTCTTAAAGAGTCCATCCAAACAGTTGTGTATTCCTCGATAAACTTGTGTTTTAGCAGTTCTCTTGACATAATTGCAATATCCCGTGCCGTTGTAAGGTGCGTATCAGATGTATCGTCAAGACCCGTTGCGTTATCAAAATGCGAATTCACCATATTTAGCTCTTTAGCGCGCGCATTCATAGCCCCTACGAACGCCGTTTCACTTCCGCTTACAAACTCACCAAGCGCCGTTGCCGCATCGTTTGCGCTGCCTATCGCCACGGCTTTTAACAGTTCATGAACCGTCATAATTTCGCCCTCTTTCAGCCATATCTGAGAGCCTCCCTTTGAAGCGGCATTGGCACTTGTGCTAACTTTATCCTCAAGCGAAATTTTAGCACTGTCTATAGATTCGGCAACTAAAAGCATTGTCATTATTTTAGTAATTGAAGCGGGGTAAAGCTTTTCATCGGCATTTTTTTCAAATAAAACTCTGCCCGACGAAACTTCAACTAAAATGGCACTTTTCGCATCTATTTCAAAAGGAATTGTATTCGTTTTCGTCTCTTTTGCACTAACAACATTTTCTGCGCCGTCATTCACAGCGTTTGCACCTAAAATATCATTCTGGTCGGCATAACATACCACACTAAAGCAAAACAGAAAAACAAAAGCAAAAACTGCACATAAAAATCTTTTCATATCAACACTCCTTAAAAAGCTTCTTGTACAGTTTATGCTTGTATACTAAATATTAGAAATTATTTCTTCTTTTTTGCAATTAGGCACACCCAACCATTATCAATATGCCTTTTATCTATCTTAAATCCGGCGTCTACAAGCGCGCTTTCAACCGCGCCCGCGCTATTTTCAATAATACCGCTTGATATAAATGTGCCACCGTCATTCAATAGCGAAAAAGCATCATTACAAAATGAGATTATCACATCGGCAACAATATTTGCGACTATAATATCATATTTCTTGTTTGCCTTATCAGAGAGACTGCCGCAGACAACCGTATATAAAGGCTCAAAAAATCCATTTAATTCTCCATTAGCACGCGCCGTTTTTACGGCATCACGGTCAATATCAACAGCAAGCGTTTCACTTGCTCCCAAATGCAAGGCGGCTATTGATAAAATACCGCTGCCGCAGCCGATATCAAGCACCAAATCTCCATCTTTAACAGTATGTTCGAGCGCTTTTATGCTTAGCTGTGTAGACTCGTGAGTTCCGGAGCCAAAGGCGGCTCCCGGCTCAATTAAAATAACTTTTCTTCCCTTTGTGTCTTGAAGCTTTATCCAAGCGGGGCAAATAATAAGCTTTT
Source organism: Clostridiales bacterium (assembly GCA_012511005.1). Classification (GTDB taxonomy): domain Bacteria; phylum Bacillota; class Clostridia; order Oscillospirales; family Acutalibacteraceae; genus DTU089. Next base: position 2,250 of record JAAZGX010000125.1, on the reverse strand, counting down.
CTCCTATAGGTATGGGTTTATAGTACTTTTTCCAACTGTCAGCCCAATCTTCGTCGTTCAGCTTGTCTCTTTTTATTGTATAAGGTATTTTAGCCGCCTCAAGCCTTTTCGATATAAAAGAGACGGCTTCATTAGGACTTCTTTCCGGCGAAATATAAATATGTATAATCGCGTTGTCTTTATCCTTTTTTAAGAGTTCTTCATCTATAACAGCATAACTTGCAATTTCAAAAGCATCTGCTTCAAGATTGCTGTAATCCTCAATATATATGCCGTAGGGAACGCTCATATTAGCGATAGCGCCAGCCTCGTCAACCCATTTTGCGGGGATACTTATTTGTATTTCAGTCCATTCCAAAGCCGTTACCTCAATATTTATTGTGGACATCTTCCGCAAAACACAAAAGGTCTTTAACCTCAAGAGCCGTGCCGTCATCAAGAATGGCTTTTCCACTCATTTTGCCGAACACTTGATGCTGGTCCGTGACAATCAGCTTAACATCAATTTTCGCCGCTCTGTCTATTATCGGAATAAAGTCCATTTCAAATCTGCCGTCACTTGATGTAAATGTCCAAGGGTCTGTGTAGCTTGATTTTGGTATGTTAAAGGTCACATCATCAAGCTTATGGCATTTACCGTCATAAAACAGCATATTTTCACTCGCAGCCGAAGTGTCACCAAAGCCGTAACCGATATTAAACCCAAAGGGTTTATCATTTACAATTCCGTTGCCTGAGCCCCAGTACCATGTGTTGTCATATGTCCATACGCCCCTGCCCCAGTCAAGTGTGCCAAAATCTGTTTCGGGGTTAAATGTATACTCTTTACCGTCAAACTTTACAAAGCCCGTGGCTCTCATACAGTTTATTTTTTGATTGTAATAAAAAGCCGTTTTCTTCTCTTTCCACGGCGTCGCTATAACCATTGTGTCCATATCAGGCTGTGAGAGCGTAATATCACACTCAAGCGTTTTACCCATATAGAAGTTCTTAAACTCGCAAACAATTCGCCTCTGTCCCTTTGTAACTTGAAACTCCATATTAAGACGCTTATCACTGTATGTAATGTTGCCCTTTTCAGAAGTGGGCGGCATATTTAGCTTTCCCATAGTAAAAGGTTTAATAACCGATTCTGTATGCTCCCACGGTTTACTAAAGTCAAGTAAAGAAACGGATTGAAGCCCGATATAACCAATATCGGAAATCGTAAAAGCGGCGCCGAAATTTGAGGAAGGCGATAAAACGAGATAATAATCCCACTCTTTAATTCTAAACTTAGATGCTTTTATGTCCTTACGGTCATACTCTTGAATTAATGATTTAGAAAAGCCCGGCTGCCGTAAAGAGCCGTCCTCTTTTAATAGTCTTTTCGGTTTTGTGACTTCAATATTCCTCATTTATCCTCATCTCCTTTAATATCAAGCTTGGCAAAGGGCAGTATTGGTTTTCTTCCGTGACCGTATAGTTTTCTATTGTCAAGCGCCCAAACTTTATTAGTAAATCTGCCCTCCTCTACAGAGGAAAGCGCTTCCGCCATTTGATACATCTGTGCATCTAAAAGGTCAAGCTGTGATAGAAGCTCCGCCTCTATAAAAGCAGGTCTTATAGGAGAGCCGTATTCCGGTATACCGTGGTGCGATATTATCATATGTTCAAGCAGCATTGCGGTCTTTTCGCCTATTTTTAGCTCCTCCGCTTTTTTGCTGATATACATAGCTCCCATAATAAGGTGCCCAATTAGCTCGCCTTTTTCCGTATACCCTTCGGCAATCCCCATAGAATTTACATTGAATTCAGAGGTTTTGCATATGTCGTGTATAACGGCGCCTGAAATGAGAAGCTCCCTATCAACATAAGGGTAAATATCACAAATAGCCTCAGCAAGCTTTACGATAGACAGCGTATGGTATAAAAGCCCGCCGTTTATTGCGTGGTGCAGCTTAAATGCTGCCGGAAAATACAGCAGCTCTTCCTTTTTCTCATCAAGAATTGCCGAAACAAGCTTTTTTAGCTCCTCATCATTAAACGCGTTTACGGTATTTACAAGCTCGTTATACATTTCTTCCCCCGTATAGTCGGCAGACTTTACATAATCCCTTATATCAACATTGTCACTTTCTGAAATAGGGCGGATTTTTTGTATTATAAATTGGTCGGCGTTATTAAACTGCTGCATAGTCCCCCGTACTTTTACCAAAGAGTTAACCTCCGGCAGGGGTTGTACGCCCTCCTTATAATCACAAAGCTTTG
>JAAZGX010000124.1 GCA_012511005.1 Clostridiales bacterium | reverse complement strand
GTATGTACTGGCGCAACAATGATTATCAGGCGTGCCTCGAACACAGAATAATGAGAGATTTTCCTTTTCTACACCTTGCAGCAGGCTTTGCATTGTCCGTCCGTTTGGAGTGGTTGATATTAACGCAATATATGAAATTACTAAAACCTTGTATGATATATTAAAACACCTCCGAATTTGAGTTTACCGCGTACTTATGATGATTTATTTACCCGATATAATTTTGAGACAATTTATCAAACCCCGTTAAGCTTGAAAAGCTTTTACCGCCAAGACGGAGCCATTCTAGTTTTTGAGCAAAATTAAGTTTAGAGCGGCGATGCGTTCTTAGCGCGAAATATAACATCCATATTTTCTTTGTTTTTGGGTGGCAGGCGCTGTAAAACGCTCCTTTTCCAAAGAAAAAATTTTCATCGTATCCTGTAAACCAAGAAGTACTGTCAAAGCTTACGGTGCCTAAAACCTCTGTACAAAGATATATTTTACAACCTGACCGCAGGGCGTCTAAAATAAACAGGCTGTCCTCACCTGAGGGGAAAAGGGCGCCGCCGCCAAACAGCGTTGTAAACCAAAGGTTTTTGCGAGCGACAGAGGAGAGCCTAAAGGCAATACGCGGACCGCCAAACGGATTTCTCCCAAAACGGCGCATACGGTGGTTCTTTTTAATTTGAGTGATTTTTCTATCAGGAGTGCCAGAGTGAATGTTGAAAATAATGATGTCCGCATTCTTATGCTGCGAAAACGCATTTAGTACAATATCTTTGTAATTATCATTATAACGAATGTCATCATCTGCGAAAAGGCAAATGTCTGCCTTAGCGTACAGTAGTGCAATGTTTCGGTTTTTTCCAACTCCCTTTGTATTTGTTGTAATCATACGAGCAGAATAATCTGAAAAAGAATGCTCCGAATACTCCACACGGTCAGCTTGATTTGCAAACACAACATCTGAGCTAATATTCATTTCTTCAATTTTCGAAAAATCATTTTGGTGCATAGTGACGCACAAAACTTCAAAATCAGACAAGCATAACACTCCTATACTTATGGCTTTAGAGGTAAAAGGTGTAATCCTTTTGAGTATCAAATATTTCAGCGTGTACGGCGGCTTCTCTCTGCTCAAGGCTTGGCAGCTTCATATAATCGCCGTAGCGGTAAGTTAGATACTCTTTAATATATTTAGAACCCATTAAAACTGTGTTTTCAAAGGGAATGTCAACAGGTTCTGCAAAAAACTCTTTCTCAAAAACACCCTGTCTAAATTTTGCTGGCGTTATGAAATAGCACCATACAAAATTGTCCTGTAATTCGCCGTGCCTATAAATATTTTTATAGCAATGCTTTGCAATAAACTGCCTTGGCAAAGCTTTTGTTAAAGCAAGAATAATTGCTTGCGCCTTGCTTTTAGGTTTCCAGTTTCTTTGGGAGAGTGCATAAAGCGTTACAAATTTAGACTGAAAGTATATAAGCTTTTGTTTTACTATTGAAAGGGGAGCCTTGTGCAGCATCATAATATCCACATAAATGCCGTGGTGCATATCTTTATTATCCTTAAAGTGAGACTCTATAAAGGTGGTGCCGGTCAAGCGCACTTTTGCATATTCTAAATAGTCCGGCACAGTTTTCCATTCTTGAAGAATAAAGTTTTCGTTACTGTCCGCCTTCATTACCTTTTTAAATTTTTTATATTCTTTGGGAGTCATAAAAATATCAAGGTCATCATCCCAAGGGATAAACCCGCCATGGCGCACTGCACCAAGGGCAGTACCACCCATTATAAAATATTCAATACCGTTTTCTCTGCAAAGCTTGTCAATGAAAACTGCAATTTCAAGTATTTTCATTTGGACAGCTCTTACATCTTCAGTACCTACCATTTGTTTACCTTCTCACTTAAAGTTTTTTAGAAAGATAATAATATTTTCCCATAATTTTATTAAGTAGGGGGATTTTAAAGGCGGATTTTGCCATAGCCCTAATTTACGAAAAAATAACACCCTGCAGTTTATACATAGCAGTATATTTAACCCAGCGGTGTGGGTGAATGCTTATTATACTGTTTTTCTTTGCTGCATAATCAAGCAAACTGTCAAAACTATTTATAGCAATATTTTTATCATCTGAGTTTATAATATCGTTATTAATTGGGTCATAAATTATGTTAAATTTACGCCCAGCGTCTGATATGTACTGATAATCTGTATTTGCTTTTTCCTTAAAGTCTACCATAATATCTGCCATATTGGGGTAAAGGTCCTGTACGGCAGAGCTTCTAAAAAAATCTCTGTTTGAGGTATAGCCGCTGCGCTCTATAATGGGATTGCCGTGCTGGCAAACGGTTATTACCTTAAAATCTAAATTTTCAAATTTTTTAACATTGCTATTAAATTCGTCAATTGCTAACTCAAGGTCACCTTTGCACGAGTCCATAACATCATGGTGGTAAGAAATTTCATGCCCCATAAGCTGTATTTTTTTTAGAAGGGCTATATTTTTTTTACTGTCAAGCAAATATGCCTGTACATAAAAGGAGCTTTTATGACCGTATTTATTTTCGATTTTTGCTATTTCATAGGCGTTTTGCACCTTTGTTTCAACATCATGTTTTAGCACTACATATTTATCTGAAGTATTGTTTTTATACACATCAAGAG
>JAAZGX010000123.1 GCA_012511005.1 Clostridiales bacterium | reverse complement strand
AGCTTTATTGTGTCAATTTGCTTGAAGTAATAAAGATATGCCGTTTTTTGCAAATTGTCATCTAAATCATAAAGTTTACTGTAAGCTTCAACCTCTCTTTTAAAAGAAGTATCTGTATAAGTATACGGATTTATAGAAACAGGCTTTAAGGTGCAAAGCTTGGAGCTTGAAGCAGAATTTAGGATATCCTCTTTAATATTCAGCTTCCTAAGCCATGAAAGGCGATAAGCCGAAACATCCTTGTTTTGGATTTTTATAAAATTATCGTTTCCGCTCAGCTTTATAACATTTGGGAATATGTCGGGTATATCATTCGCTTTTGCAATCGGCAAAATAGCAGCAGCAACAGATACTAAAGATAGTATAAGGCATACCGCAATTATTTTAAGGGTTTTATCTTTCATAATAAAGTCAACTCCGTTTTATGTAGGCAGTGCCAAAAAACACTTTTACTAACCAATTAAGTATACCACGGTACACACACTCAGTCAATATATTATTGCGTGTTAGTTAGTGGAAAATGAAAAAACGGTTGTAGATTTGTAGGGGTTTTCGGGTGTGAAAACAGACGACGGAAAACAAGGGTTATTAGGGGAGTTTGGATAAAATTGTGTTTCAAAGCAAAAGCCCGTTCTTTTATCCAAAGGATAGTTAGATTTGCCTATTGCGCCTGAAAGAAAATTTCCTGAATAGAGCTGAAAGCCCGGTAAAGTTGTTTTTATGGTTAGCTTTATACAGCTTTTATCTCCTTTTATGACGGCGGCAGTCCTAAGTGTGCCGTCATAGTCGTTTATACAGAAATTGTGGTCATAACCACTGCCGTTCTTTATTTGAATATCATCACCGTCAATGTCTTCGCCTAACTTTTTACCCTCTATGAATGAAAAGGGGGTTCCCTTTACACTCGCTATTTTCCCCGTCGGAATACTATTTTGGTCTATTGGTGTAAAATAGGCTGCATTCATAATAAAATCATGATTTAGCACTGTTCCTGAAGCGATGCCATTTAGGTTGAAATACGCGTGGTTAGTAAGGTTTATAACAGTTTCGGCATCTGGTATACAAAGAAAATCAATAATAAAATTGCCATCATCCGTTATGGAATATATTACCCTGTTATTCAAATTTGCAGGGAAACCATTTGTCATATCGGGGCTGAAATAAGTAAATGTGATTGACTTGTCATCGTAAGACTCACATTCCCATATAGCGTTTGAGTATTCGTCATTACCATGAAGGCAAGTTATGCCGTTCTCATTTTTAGGTAAAGTGTATTCCTTTGAATTTAACTTAAATCTTCCGTCTTTTATCCTATTGCAGTACCGTCCAACTGTTACGCCGTGATAGTCTGAAAACTGAAGGCGAGAAGAAAGGTCATCAAAGCCCAATACAACATCCCTATAAACACCGTTTATATCCTTAACGAGTAGTTTATCAAGAGTTGCGCCTAAAGTCAGTATATCTACACTAATTATACTGTTTTTAATGTTAAAAGAGAAAACTTCTTTGCCGTCAGGCATAAAGCCGTAAGGCGTTTTTGTAACAGCCAATATTTCCACATCCTTTATAGCAAATATAACAATTTTAAGCTCCAATTGTCAATAGGGAGAAAATTCATTTAAAAACATTATATTATGTTTAGAGAATGGATTGACGAGGTTACACTTTTATTATATAATGAAATGAAAACAAACGCACAAACAAGGTTAATTTAATATTATTTGTGGAAGGTTGAGAGAATGAGTTTTATCGAGTTCGAATCAGTATATAAAAGTTATAAAATGGGTGAGGTTGTCATTAACGCTTTAGACGGGACAACCTTTGAGATAGAAAAGGGTGACTTAGCGGTTATTGCCGGTACGAGCGGTGCCGGTAAGTCCACTATTTTGAACATACTCGGCGGCATGGATAATTGCGATGACGGAAAAATTCGTGTTGCGGGAGAGCTTATTAATAATTATGATAGGAAAAGGCTTATAGAGTATCGCCGCTTTGATGTCGGTTTTGTATTTCAATTTTATAACCTTGTTCCTAATCTTACGGCGCTTGAGAATGTCGAGCTTGCTACGCAAATAGCAAAAAAAGCCCTTAATCCTAAAAAAGTTCTTGAGCGCGTTGGACTTGCCGAAAGAATGGACAATTTCCCAGCGCAGCTTTCAGGCGGTGAGCAACAAAGGGTGGCTATTGCAAGAGCGCTTGCGAAAAACCCGAAAATTCTGCTGTGTGATGAGCCTACGGGTGCACTTGATTATAAAACAGGCAGACAGATACTTCAGTTTCTTCAGGATACGAGCAGAAAAACAGGTATGACCGTTGTAATTGTATCGCATAACCTTGCGATTATGCCAATAGCAAACAGAGTTATATCTATGAGAAGCGGAAAAGTTATTGATACTAAGCTTAATGAAAATCCATCGTCAGTGTCAGAGATAGAATGGTGATTACGAAGCGATAAAGAAGAAAGGATTTGAAATTTAATGAGCAAAGCCTATTTACTTAGCACGCTTCGTTCTATTAAAAACTCTTTTAACCGCTTTATTTCTATAATAGCGGTTGTTATGATAGGCAGTGGTGTGTTTATAGGGTATTGGTCTACCTGCCCTGATATGCTTCGTACGAGCGCCGATTATTACAAGGATAACAATCTTTTTGATATACGAATAAGGTCACATATCGGTCTTTATGACGGCGACCTTCAAAGACTTCAAAATGTTGACGGTGTTAAGAATATTGCGGGGCAAAAATTTGTTGACGGATTTGCACGGGTAAAAGATGAAAATGGAGATTATCAAGGGCTTATCGACTTATACGGTTCGGAAATGACTGTTCGTGTCTATGGGCTTGATATCTCTTTGGCAACAACATTTACACAAAGCGGCAAGAACGACGGTAAATACATAAACAGATTGACGCTTGTTGAGGGCAGTTATCCTACAAAAATCGGTGAATGTATCGTTGCGTGTAATGATATAGCAACACCGGGCGAATTTAAGATTGGCGAAACGATAAAAATTGAAGGCGAAGACGAAAGCATTCTTTATTCACTTAAAGTGGATGAGCTTACTATCGTCGGCGTAGCTATGACTCCTTATTATTTATCTTTTGAGCGCGGCGAAACAATGATAGGCAGCGGAAAATTAGGGGATTATATATATGTTTTAAATGAAACATTTGCAGACAATATAAACTATTACAGCGAGGCATATATTACACTTAATGACTCTCATCTTTTTCTGCCGTATGACGATGAGTATAACGAATATGTAGATACTGTGGCACGAAAAATAAGCGGCATATCAAGTTCCATTATTGCAGAAAGGGCATTTATCCTAAGAAGTGATATTCAAACGCAAATTGATGCCGGCGAGGCGGAGTTAGCCGCAAAGCAGCAGCAAATTAATATAGAGCTTGGCGATGCGAAAAAAAAGCTCGAGGAAGCAAGGTATTTTGTACAGAATGGTGACGCGTTGCTTGAGCAGGCGAAAAAAGAGCTTGAGGCGAAATATTCTGAAGCTATTGGGCAAATTAATAGCGGCAGTTCGGAATATACTGCCGCGGTAATGGAATATAATGAAAATCTTCAAAAGGTTACTGAAGGCAAACTCCAGTGGGAAGTGGCTAATGAGGATTACAACGAGAAACTCCTGCTTTACGAAGATGCAAAAAAACAACTAAGTGATGCAAAAACTAAACTTACGCTTTCGGAAATAGGAATTGTTGCCACAACCGAGCTGATGACAGCAGCGGAGAAATCGCTTAAAAACCTCAACAGCGGGAACACAGGTTTATCTCCTGAGGAGCTTGAGGAAGCGATAATTAAGGCAGAGGCTGTTTTAGACCAAAGAAAGACGGACCTTGCGGCAAGAAAAATTAAACATGCAATATCAAATGCGTTATATGAAAGAAAGAATGCTGAACTTGCTGAAGCTTCAGTAAAGCTTGAAAATGGAAAGAAAGAGCTTGAGCAAAAAGAAGAGGAACTTAGACTTGCCGATAAAAGGCTTGAAGAAGCGAAAAAGGAAATTGAAAAAGGCGGATTTGACTTACAAACAGGCAGCATAGAGGCACAAACTCAGTATCTCAATGCAAAGGGCGAGATAGACTTGAAATCCGCACAGCTTGAAGAAACAAAGAAGAAACTGCCGCAGTATGAGGCTGAATATGCAAAAAAGGAAGCTGAAGTTTTTAGTCAGGTAGAGCTTGCAAGAACGATGATTGAAAAGGGCAAAAGCTTACTTAGCAGTCTTAAGGATGCGTCTTGGTTCGTTCATACAAGAAGGGATATTCCGGGCTATACAAGCTATGGCAGCGCCGCCTTGAGTATGAGAACGCTTGCGCTTGCATTCTCAACATTCTTCTTTATTGTCGCAACGCTCGTTAGCTTAACGACGATGACGAGAATGGTGGGAGAAGAGCGTGAACAGCTTGGCTGCCTTAAAGCTCTTGGCTATACTAATATAAAAATATTGATGAAATATTTGGTTTACACAATAATCGCTTGTGCTTTTGGCTCAATATTAGGTGTGCTGTTAGGGATATACCTTATGCCGAAAGTATTTGTACTTGGCTGGGTTATCACTTACCAAATGCCGGAACTTCAAACATTAGTACACCCATCGCTCGTAGCATTAGGTCTATTCATTACAATTTTCCTTACGCTTGCCGCAGTTGTTATAGCTTGCTTTAGGGAGCTAAAAGAGGGTGCGTCCGTATTAATGCGCCCGAAACCGCCAAGGATTGGCAAACATATACTAATAGAGAGAATAGGATTTATCTGGAACCGCCTGAGTTTTACTTCAAAATCAACGGCGCGCAACCTTTTTAGAAGCAAAAAACGGTTT
>JAAZGX010000122.1 GCA_012511005.1 Clostridiales bacterium | reverse complement strand
GGCATAACGGAATAATGAAAATCATCGCTGACAGCAATAAGCCCCGCATTTTCATCAGCATCAAGGCGTAAAGATTTCATCTCTTCATAATGCTGTGTTTCGATAAAATCCCATATGCTGCCCCAATTGCCTAAAACGCTTAGTACATAAGGCTGGAACTCGTTTAGCACTTGATCCAAAAACCCAAGCTGCTCTGCCTGCACGAGCCAGTTATAATCTGTTTCAGATATAAAACCATATTCAACAAAGTGAATGAGAGTTTTCTCATCAAAATCAAAATCGCCTCTTAAAACATCTAAGGCAAGCCCTGCCCCGCCTATTGCAGGAACATTTAATACAGCGTTGTTTACTTGTTTCTTATGACCGAAAAGTGTTAAATATGTTGCCGACACCTGCCCGCCGTGGCTGATAGCTACAATGTTTACCTTTTCTGCACCCGTATAGTCTAAAACTGCTTCAATATACTCATCAAGCGCATTAGCACATGAAACGGCTCCCATTCTAAAGTCACAGTTAAAGTTGAATATATTGTCATAACCGACATGAAGAGCAACATCGTCCATTATCTCTATCTCATGCCTAAAGTTACCGTCGGGGTGCTTTTCCATAAGAAATGCGCTGTTAGTTTCCTCTGGAGTTGTATAATAAAGCGAAAGATTATACATGCTTGAGCCGTCACTATTACACGCTAACTTTCCGTATAAATCTATAAACCCTTCTCCTACAGTGCGTGCTATTGGCTCAGGATTACCAAAGGCAAGACTACCAAGTCCCTTGCCGACGCCTGCTATCCTTTTAAGTATTTCAAACATCAAGTCATCCATAACAACGCCCCAGACATGCTCTATCGTGCCGTCCTCTGCTGTATAATACATTTGACTTGAGCTGTACCCCGGAACAATGACTACAGGAAACTGTTTTGCTCCTTTAGCACAAAGCGAAAAAGCCTGTACAGGAAGAACGCAGAAAAACATAGCGGCAACCATAATTGCGCTAAATACTCGTTTCATATCTCCAACCCTTTCAACTAAAAGCGCCGACTATTCGGCATTTGTTTTATAATTCAACTAAGTATATTATTACTTACAATATTATCATACAAAACCACAAAATTCAAGTACAATTATTGCTTTTTTCTACATAACATCATTAAAATGAGCAATGACAAAACAATGCCCGTTTATTTAATTCGGGCGCGGACCTTGCCCGCCCAAAACTTTTCGTTTTCAATTTTCCATTAATCAAAGCGTCCTTGCCAGCTTTAATTACAATTGTGTATATTGTTACAGTTTACGCAAATTTCTTTTTTACTTAAAAGCTCCTCTTTCACCCAGTCGGGCATATCTATATCAACATTAATGCTTTTTACCGATTCGTATATTTCATAACATTCCTCTTTTTCTATTTCTCTGCTGCAAAACGGGCAATAGAATTTATCACTTACATGCTTTATATTTGTTTCTATTTCGGTTAAATCATACTCTGTGCTGCTTTCTCTATTGCTATAAAGACTTTGACTGTATAGTTCTCCCTTTTCTTCAAAAAGAGATGCGCTGCTAAAAATCAACTCTATTATATCCTTTAATTCTAAAGGCAGGTTATGACCGTTATATGTAAATTTGCGAGTTATAGGTGCGTTTTTAAGAAAGCGCAGTTTTATTGTTAAAACTGCCCCGTCTTTTGTTTCATATGTGCCGCTCGTTATAGGCTTTATCAGTGATGCCTTGCATTCATCAAGTAAAGATGATACGGCATATTTTATGTAACAGCGCTTATTAAAAATTACTTCCTTTTCTATGTTTCTGCTATATGTAATCGTATGTTTCTGCCTGTCAAGCACAAGCTTTTCAAGACAATCAAAGAATGCCTTGTTTTGCGAACATTTTTCATCTGAAACATTTCTTATATCAGTTTTGCCCCTGAAAATAAATTCCGCTTTTTCAATTCTATCAGGCTCTGTAAGCGGTGAAAGCTTATACATAAGCGTTAAAAACTCATTCCAATTATCGGGGTAGGCACCCTCCCCTTTTATATGGCGGCATCTTTTGCCGTCTCTTTTATAGTCTATTGACCATTTGCCGTTGTCTGACTTTATTTCTGTTATATATTTTGTTTGCCACTTTTCAATATGAAGATTTTGAAGATTTTCAAGCCATACTCTACACTCTCTGTCCGATATGGGACAGGAGTTTATTTCCTCACAGGCTAAACTTTTTTTCAGCTTTAATTCACCGTTTTCTACATATGCACTAAAGCTGATTTTTGCTTTCAGGTTCGAGTATGAAAATTTTAACTGTTCTATCAAAGCGGTACCCCTTTCTACATTGAGCGAAAAATAATTTTAAAAATGCCGAATTCATATTCATATATATTAAGGGCAGCGCGTTTAATATAACCTAAGATGCTATTGCTCTATTGACATAAATCCGATTTAGATTTATAGTTAATATACTAATATATACGAGGTACTAATTATGGCAAAGCATTTATTTACATCAGAATCTGTCACACAAGGGCATCCGGACAAAATATGCGACCAGGTAGCAGACGCTATTCTTGATTCTATTTTAGCAGACGATAAAAATGCCCGCGTAGCGTGCGAGGTTTTTTGCACAACGGGTATGGTAACGGTCATTGGGGAAATCACAACGGACTGTTATATAGATATACCGAAAATCGTAAGAGAAGTTATTTATGATACGGGATTTAACAAGCCTGAATACGGGTTTGACAGTAACTCCTGTGCCGTTATGACCTCTATTGACGAACAATCGTCTGATATTGATATAGGCGTTAGTAAGTCCTTAGAGAAAAAAAGCGGTGAAGAAAGTTTTTACAATGAAAACGGAGCAGGCGACCAAGGTATGATGTTTGGTTTTGCCTGTAATGAAACACCGGAGCTTATGCCGCTGCCGATTTCTCTTGCTCATAAACTGACAAAGCAGTTAGCAAAAGTAAGAGAGGACGGTACGCTCTCTTATCTTCGACCTGACGGTAAGTCACAAGTAACCGTAGAGTACGAGAATGACAAGCCTTTAAGAGTTGATGCTGTTGTAATTTCATCTCAGCATAATCCGGATATTGATTATGATATTCTTTCTGAGGATATTATTAAATATGTGATAAAACCCATTATACCCTTAAATTTAATGGACGATAAAACAAGGTTTTTTATAAATCCGACGGGCAGATTTGTCATTGGCGGTCCCGCGGGTGACAGTGGTCTTACCGGCAGAAAAATTATTGTTGACACATATGGCGGATATTCCCGTCATGGCGGCGGCTCTTTTTCAGGTAAAGACCCAACTAAGGTTGACAGGAGCGCAACATACGCGGCGCGTTATGTGGCAAAAAACATTGTAGCCGCGGGACTTTCTGATAAGTGTGAGGTTCAGCTTTCCTATGCTATTGGCGTGGCACACCCCATTTCTATAATGGTGGATACATTTAATACGGGTAAGTTTTCTAATTCCGACATTGAAAAGCTCGTTAAAGAGCATTTTGATTTAAGACCTGCCGCAATAATTGACAAGCTAGAGCTTAGAAAGCCTCAATATAAAGCACTCTCTTGCTATGGTCATATGGGCAGAGAGGATTTAGGCGTCGCTTGGGAAAAAACCGATATGGCGGAAACTTTGAAAAAGGCGGCAGAGACTTTACACGCCAAGCTTTAACGCAAAATTTACAGTAAAACCGCCGCGTATTCATTCGCGGCGGTACTATTTTAAGGTGAATATGTATGGATTATATGCTTAAACGCTCCAATAGAAAAACCCTTTCAATGTCTGTAAATAAAGACGAAAAGCTTATTGTACGGGCGCCTTTTTCTGTTAGCGGCAGTGATATAGAGGAGTTTATAGAAAAAAACCGTGTTTGGATAAACACGCAAATTGAAAAGGCCGAAAGAAGAAATAAAGAGATTTATAACATCCCTAAAGAGCTTTTACTGCAAAGAAAGCGTGAAATGCTTACATATTTATCGCCGATAATAGAAAATTATTGTGCCATAACGGGTCTTGCGCCCTCTAAAGTTACAATAACCTCTGCAAAAACAAGGCTTGGCAGTTGCACCGGTAAAAGCTCTGTATGCTTTTCTGTTTATTTGCTAAATTATCCGAAAGAAGCAGTTGAATATGTCGTTCTTCACGAAATCACACATATAAAACATAAAAACCACAGCAGACAGTTTTACTCTTTCATTGAAAAATATATGCCGGACTTTAAAGAGAGGATAAAGCTGATTAAAAACATTTAAGCTTACACGATGCCAAGCTAAATGTTAAAAACCCACGCATTTTAACGCGCGGGTTTTTGTTTACAGCTCTATCCAATACCTTTCCCGTAGAGTTCCGTTCTTATCTGTGAATTCTTCGGAAAATATTCCTCCGTTGGCTTTCATAACTCCTGAGGAGCTTTTGTTATCCTTATCACAGGTTAAGAGGACTTTTTTAAGCCCTAAATCCCTGCTTTTTTGAAGTCCCAGACGCAGCATTTCTTTGCCGTACCCTTTATTTCTCTCACTCGGTGAAATGCTGTAGCCGATGTTTCCGCCCGTGAAACGGAGTGCGTCGTTTAGCTCGCGGCGAATAGCGATACAGCCTAAGATTTTACTTTCTGTATCGTCAAATAAAAAGTACACGCTGCACGGAACTGTTCCTTGCGGCAAGTTTATGCCCTTTCTATTATACTCTGCCTCTATTAAGTAGTCCGAATACTTTTCAAGTCCATAGTTTAATGCATATGGCAACACTTTCTCGCCCTTTTCCAAAATCTCTTTTATAAAGTGTTCCCAAAGCTTTTCGTCCTTTTTCAGAGGCTTTCGTAAATAAAGGCTCAATCAAAAATCTCCTTTTGCGTAATAATCTCGGCATTCGAGTTTTTAAGTAAATCAATTGCTTTTTCCCTGTCATTTACTCTTAAAATAACATATGCCTTTCCGGGTCTGCTCGTTATAAATGCATATGCATATTCTATCTCCACATCGCCGTCCTCAAGGCACCTTAGAGCCTGTGAAAACGCTCCCGGTACATCCGCAACGGATATTCCTATTACCTTAGTTATGCTCACTGTTATATTTTCCGCCTTCAGCGCCTTTTCTGCCTTTTCGGCATCGTCAACAATAAGCCTTAAAATACCGTAATCAGTTGTATCAGCAATAGAAAGCGCCCTAATGTCTACTCCTCTGTGTGCAAGAATTTCTGTAATTTCTGCAAGCCTGCCTTTTTTATTTTCTACAAAAACCGATAATTGCTTTATGTACATAACGCTCCCCCTTTATTAATCTTTGCGATTGTCAACAACTCTTTTTGCCTTGCCCTCACTTCTTGGAAGTGTTCGCGGTTCTACAAGCTTTACCTTTGATGAAATGTTGAGTGTTGACATTAACGCCGTTTTGATTTTCTGCTCCATACTTTCAATCTCACGGACAGAGTCGGAAAACATTGTATCTGTCATCTCTATTTTTACGGTCATCGTGTCAAGATTATTCTTTCTGTCTACTACAATCAAATAGTTAGGCTCTATGCCGCAGGAGAGTATAACATGCTCCACCTGAGAGGGAAATACATTTACACCTCTAATAATTAGCATATCGTCTGTTCTGCCTTTTGGCTTTTGCATTCTTACTAATGTTCTGCCGCAGTCACATTTTTCATGCGTTATAGAAGAAATGTCACGAGTGCGGTAACGAACGAGCGGCAGCGCCTCTTTGCCTATGCAAGTGAAAACAAGCTCGCCGAATGTGCCGTCAGGCACGGGCAGGAGAGTGTCAGGGTCAACGATTTCAGGATAGAAATAATCCTCACAAACATGAAGTCCGCATTTTCCTTTGCACTCATAAGAGACACCAGGACCTGCAACCTCTGATAATCCGTATATATCATATGCGTCTATACCTAAAAGCTCCTCTATTTTAAGGCGCATATTTTCACTCCACGGCTCTGCACCGAATATCCCCGCTTTAAGGCTTAAAAAATCGAGTGAAATCCCTTCCTCGCGAAGCGTTTCTCCGATATATACAGCGTATGACGGCGTACAGCACAATATGTTTGAGCCAAAGTCCTGCATTATTTGTATTTGCCTTGAGGTGTTGCCTGACGATACCGGTATTGCCGCCGCACCCAACATCTCCGCCCCGTAATGCAGTCCCAATCCGCCCGTAAAAAGACCGTATCCGTATGATATATGTATATAGTCTCCTTTTGCGGCTCCTGCGGCAACTAAGGCGCGCGCCGTGCCATGGCTCCAATGCTCAATATCCTTTTTTGTGTATCCTACAACCGTTTGCTTGCCTGTTGTGCCTGACGAGGCGTGAATTCTTACTATTTCTTCT
>JAAZGX010000121.1 GCA_012511005.1 Clostridiales bacterium | reverse complement strand
CTCGTATAGGTGACCACAGCTTTGAGAGTATGGAAATGCTAATGTCAGCAGTTTTGCCCTCACAGGTAACATCTATAGGCAGTTTTGCTTTCGCATATAACACTAAGCTTGACTATATAGTTATTCCAAAGGCGACATCATCTATCGGAGCTTCTGCTTTTGTAGGAACACCAATAACAATTTACGGTTATAAGGGGTACTATGCCGAGGAATATGCAGCTGATGAGGCAAACAAAATTTCATTTATGAATGCATCGCTTCTTGTAGAAGTTAGCGAGTTGAGGCTTTCGGCATCGTTCGTATCTTTAAGCTTAACAGATACATACATATTAACCGCTGATATTTATCCGAAATCTGCATCTTATCCTGTTTATCTCTATGAATCATCTGACGAGTCGGTAGCAACCGTTGAAGCTGATGGTACTATAAAAGCTATTGCCAAAGGCGAAACAGAAATAACGGTTATGTCTTCATGCGGCATATTTGCAAAATGTATAGTGGAAGTGGACGATGGAAGCTCCAGTGGAAACAATTGGGGTAACGCAATATCCGTCAGTGTTGTCCTAAAACCCGATAAGAGTGAATACGAGAACGGTGAAGACCTTGACTTTACAGGTGGTATTGTAGAGGCAACATTGCATGACGGAGCGACTACAAAGACTATCACAATTATTGATAGCGAAGGGAATATTGCCTCGGGGGTTAGAATTAGAGGATATAACGCTTATAAAGCAGGTTCTCAAACAATAGAAATTATTTATGGCAGGGTATATACTACTATGAGTGTAACTGTTTTTGAGCGGAAGCTTACGAGCATTGCAGTGGTAAACACTCCCGATAATACAACCTGCGTTGTAGGTTTTGATATTGACCCTGAGGGACTTCTTGTTAAGGGTTACTACAACAATGGTCAAAGTGATTATATTACCGACTACAAACTTTCTGCCGCACCAAAAAAGGTAGGCACTGCCAAGATAAAAGTCTCAAGCGGAGGGTTTTCAGATTATTTTGACATAGAGGTTTTAGAGAAATCAATAGTTTCTGTTAGTATTAATCCTCCCGAAAAGCTTATTTATTATGAAGGCAATACTCTTGACTTAACAGGATTTAGTGCCACAGCATATTATGATAATAATACATCGGCACAGCTTTATTATGACCAGTTCAACTTTATAGGATACGATTCAAGTACAGTAGGTAATCAGAGAGTTAAAGCAATCTATACTGACTTAAACGGCAAAACCTTTGAAAATAGCTTTTATGTAAACGTTTTAGAAAATGTTGTGACAGACCTTGAAATCGTCATCTATCCTAAGAAAGTTATATATGAAAACGGCGAGGCTCTTGATTTTACGGGTGCTTCCATATATGCGAAGTATTCAGACGGCTCTAAAAAACAGATTATTAAGGCTGACGGTACTTTTGTCGCTGGGGTAGAAATAAGAAAGTATGAGCCGTTGAAAGCGGGAAGTCAGTCAGTTCAAATCGTTTATGAGGATAAAATTATTGAGTTTACAGTAACAGTTAATGAGAGAAAGCTTACAGGAATTTCCATTGCAAAGTTGCCTAACAAATTAACCTATATAGAGGGTTCGTCAGTAGATACAAAAGGACTTGAAGTAATTGCACATTATAACAACGGGCAGACTGAAGTCGTTTCGGGTTATACAGTATCCAATGTACCGTCAGAAATAGGTGAGCATAATGTAACTGTATCATACGGTGGCTTTACTGCAGAGTTTAGTGTAAAAATTATAGAGAAAACACTTGTAAGCATTGATATCACACCTCCTACTAAAATTGTATATGTCGAGGGAGAAAATCTTGATCTAAATGGCTTTAGTGCTATCGCTCGTTACGATAATGGCGCAACTAAACAGTTAGGTGAAAGTGATTTCGTGTTTGAAGGATATGCTAAGAACGTTATAGGAGAGCAAAATGTTACCGCCATATATACTGAAGACGGAAAAACAATTAAAAGTACTTTTAAAGTGACCGTAAATCCGCGAACACTTAAGGGAATTCAAGTAATTAGTCAACCGAATAAGCAGGTATACATACTCGGTGAAACTTTTGATATAACGGGCTTAGAGGTAGTGGCTACATATGACAACAGCACATACAGCTATCTTGCACCTGCGTACCTGTTTGAGTTCGAAAATATGCTCCTTTCTTTAGGCGAAAATTGGATTACACTTGAGTATAAAGAGAACGATATTACCTGTACGACAAAATTCAAGGTTTTTGTTGAATATGGAAATTACAATGATGAATTCACATATGAAATAATCAATGGCGGAATAAAAATTGTAAAATTTCAAGGTGTAACAGGTAAATATGTCATCCCTGAAAAGGTAGGGGACAGAAATGTTAAGGCTATTTCAAATAACGCATTCGCCAAAAATTCAACGATTACTTCTGTTACAATTCCGAATTCTGTTACATCAATAGGCGTTAGAGCTTTTGAAGATTGTTCTTCTCTCACATCTGTTTCAATAGGAAACGGTGTAACAAAAATTCCTGATAAAGCCTTTTACAAGTGTAAGAGCCTAAAATCTGTTATTATTCCATCTTCCGTAACAGAAATTGGAGAGCTTGCTTTCGCTCGTTGTGATGCTCTTGAGTCTGTAACAATTCCAAGCTCTGTTGTAAAAATTGATGAAACGGCTTTTAATTACAATAACAAGAATTTTAAGATTATATCCGCGAAAAATTCTACGGCTCATCAATATGCTTTAGACAATAAGGTTAAATGGGAAGCCGATATAGGATATATTTTAGGCGATGTCAATGGTAACGGAAAAGTTGAGGTTGATGATGCAAGGCTTGCGCTTCGCCACACAGTAGGTCTTCAAACGCTTGATTCAAAAGCCGTAATTCGCGCCGACTATAACAAAGACGGAGAAGTCAGCGTTGACGATGCCCGCAGAATTTTAAGAAAAGCAGTAGGATTGGATTAATGTTTTCAATATTTTATAAAGCATAATAATGCGCCGCGAAACGAAATGTTTCGCGGCAGCTATTTTTAGTCAAGGATTAATAAAAGATAATTAAAAACTCATACCCATTATATATTCTTCAAAGAACTTTGCGCTCGTAGAAAGCTCCACAGAATTTGCGCTGTCAGCCATATTCTTTGAAAAATCACGAAGTTTTAAATCGGATAGAAGCAAGGCAGAACCTTTAAGGGCGCTATTTCCTGATACAAAGGTTTTATTCTTAAAGGCTTTCGGTATGAGCCCTATTTTTATAGCGGAATTAATATTAATACTGCCGCCAAACCCGCCTGCAAGAATGAGCGTATCGACCTTTTCGATTTTAATGTTTACGCTTGCAATAAGCGTTACAATTCCCGCATAAATAGCAGCTTTTGCAAGCTGAACATTTCTTATATCCTCTTGAGTTATAAAAACATCAGTGTTAGGTATATTAAAAGCATTTGCGCCGTTTATGACTGAAATGTAAGGAATGTAATTATGCTCCTTATTAAGTATAAGCCCCGTTTCGTCTATAATGCCGGCAGAAATCATAACCGCTATTGCGTCAACAACGCCGGAGCCGCATATACCCGTTGCTTTCTCGTTGCCGATTACCGTATGCGTTATTTTGCAAGCACTGTATGAAAGCGAGTTTATAGCACCGCGTTTTGCCACGCTGCCGTTATAAAGCGTTGCTCCTTCAAAGGCAGGACCCGCGGCGGTAGAGCAACAGAAAAGCTTACCGTTTTGTGAAAGCATAAGCTCTCCGTTTGTACCTATATCTGCTAAAATCCGTACTTTTCCGTCCTTATTTAAAAACTTAAAGCGTTTCAAAGAGTCTAAAGCCGCCGAAGTCATATCGCCTCCTACAAATGCACTTACACACCGCGGTAAATATACGAAGTCGCACAATTCAGAAAAACCCGGCAGCCTTTTGCTTTCTACCTCAATACCAAATAAACAATTAGCCTTAAAGGGTGCTAAGGTAATAGCTTTTGGGTTTTTATTCGTAAGCAGATAAAGCATCGCAGTATTGCCCGTAATCACAATTTGCTCATATGGCACAGCTTTTGGATTTAGCTCATAAAGCATACTGACTATTTGTTTGCAAACAGCGGTTTGTAAAGCCTTGCTTTTTCCTTCAACAGCATTTTGCAGGCGGCTGATAACATCCGCGCCGAATGCGTTTTGAG
>JAAZGX010000120.1 GCA_012511005.1 Clostridiales bacterium | reverse complement strand
TTTACAGGCTTTGTAATGGGTATTTTGCAAATGATACTCGGAGCCGCAAACTTTAGCTATGTTACGGGGATTTTAGCTATGGTAATATTAGCCTTTTCCGACTATATTGCTGCTTTCGGAGTATTAGGGCTTGCGGGTATATTTAGAAATCGCTTTAACAAGCCTGCTTTAGAGCTTGCTTTAGGCGCTGCTGTTTCATCGTTTTTAAGATATTTATGCCACATTATATCGGGTGTTACTATCTGGAAAGGCTATGCGCCAAAAACAGGAGGCGTCCTATATTATGCGGTAACATATAACGGCTTTTATATGATACCGGAGATAATTATTACGGTTATCGGAGCCGTGGTAGTAGCCTTGTCGTTTGACCTTTTATCTCCCGGGATAAAAGTGCGAAAAAGAAATAAAAAATAATATTGCCGCCCTTTCGGGCGGCGAATTTTTTAAGTAGCTGCTATTTATGGTAAAGCTGCTTTCTTTCATAATGAGGCTCACATGTAAGGTTTATGCCAAGCTTTCTGTAAACATCCATATCGACCTGTGAAAGAATAACTGTTGAGTGCGCCTCACACCCGCGAAGCTGCGGCAGCGCGTCAAACGCTAACGCGGCATTTCGGCTTGTGGTTGCACTCATAGAAAGAGCTATCAATGTCTCGTCTGTATGCAGCCGTGGATTTCTGTTGCCTAAAAAACGCGTCTTTAAATTTTGAATAGGCTCTATAACCTTAGGGTCAATTAAAGTAATTTCATCTGCTTGACCGCTTATGTACTTTAGGGCGTTTAGCAAAGCCGCTGAAGATGCGCCTAAAAGGTCCGAAGTTTTCCCCGTTACAAACTTTCCGTCAGGAAATTCAATAGCAACGGCAGGCTTTCCGCCCGTAGCCTCACTTTTTTCAATAGCCTTTTTAATGACTGTTCTGTAATCAACGGTTATACCGGCTTGATTCATCAGACTTTCAATCTTTGAAAGAGCCTCGTCGCACTTTTGCCCGTTTCTTGCGTCGCACAATGTTGCAAAATACCTGCGCACAATTTCAGCCTTTGACGCTTCACGGCAGACAGCGTCGTCAACAATGCAGTATCCCGCCATATTTACACCCATATCAGTCGGGGATTTATATGGGCTTTTGCCCTCAATCTTCTTAAAAATTGTATTAAGTACAGGGAAAACCTCAACATCACGGTTATAGTTTACGGTTTTTTCCCCATATGCCTCTAAATGGTACGGGTCAATCATATTTACATCACTAAGGTCAGCAGTTGCAGCCTCATATGCAAGATTTATCGGGTGTTTGAGCGGTATATTCCAAACAGGAAATGTTTCAAACTTCGCATATCCTGCTTTTACGCCCCTTAAATTGTCATGATAAAGCTGCGACAGGCAAACGGCCATTTTGCCGCTGCCGGGACCGGGCGCCGTTATAACGATTAAAGGGCGTTCTGTTTCAATATACTCGTTTTTCCCAAATCCATCCTCACTGACTATTTTAGATACATCATAAGGATATCCATCAATAGAATAATGAGTAAAGACTTTAACGCCGTGTGCTTCAAGCTTTTCTTTAAAAACAGATGCTACGGATTGGGCGTTATATTGCGCAATTACAACACTGCCTATATAAAGATTAAC
>JAAZGX010000119.1 GCA_012511005.1 Clostridiales bacterium | reverse complement strand
TGGTAGTCAGAGCCGCTTATCTTTTTTAAGCCGTATAAATCTGCCCACATGTTAGCCATGTTATTTCTAAGCACAGCCGTGCCGCCGTTATAAACCTCAATACCGAAAAGTTTTTCAGGATTAGTTATTGTCATATTATCTCTAAATGGGTGCGCTTGGTATACGAGTGCGTTTTCAGGCTTGATTTTCAAGAACTCGTCAAGCGTCAAGGTGTTAAGTAAAGGCGAATTGTAGAGGAAATCTTCATCAACTCCGTACACAAGATAATCGTTAACAGTATTGTCAAAACGAAGTTCAAGCCCCAATAAAATAACCATATTAAGAGCGTCGCCCGCTTTTTTTGCGTTGCGGTATCCCGTAAGATAGTAGTCAACTATTTTTTTATGCGGCGCATTTTGCAGCACATCTTTATACCATTCAAATGAAAGGTCGAAAAGATGATTAGTGATAACCATTCCCCGATAGCCCTTATCGTGATACATTTTCACGATTTCGGGCGCGTTTTTTGTAACGACTATATCGTTTTCTTTTGTGTGAGTATGAAGCTCAAATTTCATAAATCATATCCCCTTAAAGAACATATTAAAGCAATACACAAGAATTTACAATCTTTTTTTAATATTGCCTTGAAATGTTTTTGTGTATGCATTACAATAAAATAAATATTTATTGGTGAAAGGCGGATAGTGGATGATAAAACTTGGTGTAAACAGTGTTTTGTTCAAGCGTTTTTCATTTCGTGAGGCGGCACAGATTATAAGCCGCTGTGGATATGACGGAGTTGAGATTTCGGCTATCGAGGGTATGTGTGAGCATCTTGCTCCCACTAAATACAAAACGCAAAAAACAGAGCTTCTTTCTATTTCACAGGAATATAATCTACCTTTTCTTTCTGCGGAAGTCGCTTCACGAGATAGAGAGAGAATGCTAATTGCGTTTGAAGCTTGCAGAGAGCTTTCTATACCCGTGGCAAATATCGGCTCCGGCGGAAAGTCGGGCGACGAGGAGTCGTTTAAGGAAGCTATGGATATTATATCAGTTTTAGCAAGCGACGCGGAAAGCTTCGGCGTAACGCTTTGCGTAAAAGCGCATGTGGGGGCGGCTGTACACAATACTGAAACGACGCTTAGGATGATAAGAGAAGTAAATTCAAAAGCTCTTGGAGTAGATATGGACCCGAGCCACATTCACAGAGCGGGGGAAAATCCGGCTCTGGAACTGCCAAATGTTATAGATTATATGAAGCATATACATATACGCGATTGCCTTGGCGCGGGACCGTCTCCCGGTGAGCCGCCGTTTCAGGCTTGCGGCAGGGGGGATATAGACCTTTACGGTTATTGTAAGGCCATGGTAGACGCAAAGTACAGCGGTCCTGTTTCTCTTGAGATTATAGGAGCCGACCAAAGTCTTGAAAGCGGCGCCGTAATAGCGGCAGAAAGCTACGGATACATAAACGCCTGCCTTAAAAGGCTTGGCGCAAGATAAAACTTAATATAAAAAGGATGGATTGATTTAAATGAAAAAAAGTCCTAATATTCTATTTTTCGGTATCGACAGTTTAAGAAGCGACCACATGAGCCTTTACGGGTATGACAGGCTCACAACGCCGCACATTGATAAATATATTAATGACGGCGGTATTGTATTTGAAAATATGTTCAGTCCGTCTATTCCGACTACTCCCGGTTATGCCTCAATGCTGACGGGGCTTGATTGTTTTGGTACAGACTGCGTGGCGCTTCGTCATAAGGGGCAGCTTTTAGATAGTGTAAAAACATTTCCGGAAGTGCTTCGTGAAAACGGGTACACCTCTACCTGCATTGGCTTTGGCGGCAACGCCGGTTCAAGAGGATTTGACAATTATATAAGCTATGGCGATTGGGAGCCTAATAAGGCGGCGAATATGAACGATGTTGCGTTGCCTGAGCTTGAAAGGCTCACAAATCAAGACAAGCCGTGGCTAATGTTTATGCGCCATATGGACCCGCACAGCCCGTACTATGCAGCAGAGCCGTTTGACAGGCTGTTTTACAGTAAGGACGAGTTTGACCCCGACAATAAATCACTGCAGCCTGTATATGATTTTAAGCCGTTTTGCGACTATCTCAAGTCGTGGTTTCCGGAAGGCTGTACTGATGCCGAGTATATTATAGCGCAGTATGACGGCGCTATTGCGTATATGGACGCGTGTATTAATCAGATTTTAGAAAAACTTCGTGACTTAGGCGCAGAGGATGATACAATCGTTGTTTTCACTTCTGACCACGGCGAAACGCTTGACGAGCATGACTGTTATTTCGACCATCATTCATTATATGATAATGTATTAGTCGTACCATTTGCTTTCCGTTATAATAAATTTGAGTATGCGGGGAGAGTTTCTGATTACTGCCAAGTAAAAGATATTATGCCGACGCTTCTCTCACTTTTAGGTATAGACAGCGGCATAAGCTTTGACGGCAGAGATATGACAAAGTCTATTACGGGAGAGGGAATAAAACAAGAAAGCGAATTTTACATAACGGAAGCTACATGGATGAGAAAACACGGTTGGCGTACGCCTGAGTGGAAGCTGATGATAGCGCTTGAGCCTGATTTTCACTACAAACCCGAAATAGAGCTTTATAATTTGATTGACGACCCCTGTGAACTTCATAATATAGCGGACAAAGAGCCTAAGGTTGCAGAGTTCTTAAAGACGCGAATGCAAGAGCATATAAGCAAAAGGGAAAAGGAAACGGGCAGAACTAATCCTATGTATACGAACCTTGACTGGAACGGCTTTGGCAGACCTTTTAAGTCGTCAGACGAGGCATATAACACGCTTTATATAGGCAGCTCTAAAACGGCGAAAAAACTTCAGTCAAAATCTAAGGATTAAAAACGGAAGGAAGCGAATAAAATGCAGAGATGCTGTGTTATTGGCATGGGTCACATAGGAAATATACACGGGCGCGCATATAAGGAATGCAGCGAAGCCGCCCTTGTCGGAGTGTGTGACAGAATACCCGAAAGGGCGAAAAGTGCGGGAGAGAAGCTTGGCGTACCGTATTTTTATAGCGCCCGTGAAATGTTAGAGGCGCTAAAGCCCGATATTTGCAGTGTTTCTACGGGTGGTTTTGAATATGCGAGCGACCATTTTGAGCCTACTATTGAAGCTTTAGAAATGGGCTGCCATGTGCTTGGTGAAAAGCCTATCAGCAACAATTTAATTGAGGCACAAACAATGGTTGATACGGCACAAAGACTAAAGCTTTGCTATGGAATTGACCTTAACCACCGTTTTACACCCGCCGCAAGGCAGGCT
This sequence comes from Clostridiales bacterium, assembly GCA_012511005.1. GTDB lineage: Bacteria > Bacillota > Clostridia > Oscillospirales > Acutalibacteraceae > DTU089. The sequence goes on along the minus strand of JAAZGX010000119.1, from coordinate 6,837 downwards.
AAAAAGTGGCAGAAGGAGGGGAGAATTGGCGAGCTGCTTTTCTGCAATATGGCATTATGGATAGGCAGGGACGACCCGTTAGATACTCCGTATTATCACCTAAAGGCATTAAATCCGCACAGTGTAAACATTATGCAGTATTTTTGCGGTCCCGTTAAAGAGGTGTCCTGTTTTGCGCTAAAAGCCGAAAATAGGGAAATTTATTCAACGGCATCTGTGAATATGCGGTTTTCCTCCGGTGCGGTGGGGCATCTTACAAGTTCATATGACATTAAACGCGGTCACCCAATGGAGCGGTGCGAAGTCGCCGGAGTAAACGGCAGATTTGTGTTTGAGGATATGTGGCGCGAGGCGACGCTTTATCCAGCAGAGTCGTGGCTTAAAGAGGTTTATACAAATCCTGTATTTGGAGGATTTGAGGGTTTTTATGATACATTCAGAGATAGAATTCACAGCTTTGTAAAGCAAATTGAACAGGGCGTAAAGCCCTCTGACATTGACGGCAGCGGAAAAGAGGGACTTGAGGCATCAAGAGTTATACATGCCGCCATAAGGTCCATTAAGGAAAACGGCGCCGTAGTTAATGTGACAGAGGTAAAAGAATAAAATTTGTGCATAGCACAGAAAGGGTTATATTTATGTCCAAATCACAGTTAAAAGTCGGTGTCGTCGGAATGGGAGGCATTGGAAATACCCATGCAAAATGTTACAATGAGGATAAGCTGTCACAGCTAATATGTGTATGTGACCTTAAAAAGGACAGAGCGGACGAGGCGGCAGAAAAGCATGGAGTCCCTGCGTTTTACAGCCTTAATGAAATGCTGAACGCCCATCCGGAGCTTGATATTGTTGATGTTTGCACGAGTGGATTTGAAAACGGAAGCTGGCACTTTGAGCCTGTTATGCAAGCGCTTGACGCGGGAAAGCATGTTTTAACGGAAAAGCCGATTTCAAACGACATTCTTGAAGCAAGAGAGATGGTAAACTTTGCGGCAAAGAAAAATCTTTACCTTGGCTGTAACCTTAACCACTTCTTTTCAGAGCCTGCGGACAGGGCAAGAGAATATATTGCAAACGATAAGGTAGGCGAGCAGATTTATTGTATAAACAAAGTCGGCTTTAACGGCAGTTCAGTAAATCCTTTAACGATAGATAAAAATTCCCGTTGGCAAATGCCCTACTCCCACGCGAAAGCATTTTTAACGCACCCTTTCTCCGTTATGCGCCACTTTTGCGGTGATGTTACGCATATACAGGCGTTTATGGACAAACCCGGTGCGCGTAAACAGTCGGGCGACCTTATGCTCTCCGTACAAAGCATACATATGAAATTCCAAAACGGTTGTATGGGATACTTGCTCTCACAAAGGGGAGACGCTTGCTTTGGGCTTGGCGGTTGGTGGAGCTTTGAACTTGCAGGCACTAAAGGAACATTTTGCATTGAGGACTGTGTTGACAAAATAACATATTGGGAAAATGGGAAAGAGCCTGTTATAAACAGCACGGGCGTTACGGATTTCGGAGCGACATTTCCTATTAGAATTCACGCTTTCCTTGAAGATGTTACAAATGCGGTGCCGAGAGAGCATTTAAGAGCAAACGGCAGAGACGCACTTGCTACTATGGAATATATTTTCGCGGCTATTAATTCTTTTGAGTCCGGCGGAGAAATTGTTCGTCCGCATTCGCTTCCCGTCTATCACGGGGACAGCGGCATTATAAAATAGAGATTTGAAAGGCTAAGGATTATGAAACATTCCCCTTATTTTGACCTTGAAAGCAGAAAATTTACGGCACAAGGTGTTCGATACATTTCGGACACCTTTAAAGGCTTTGACAAAAAGGGTATAAATGAATGTGACACAGCCGAATATTTAAGAAAAGTCCTCTCAGTTTTTTCTGACAGCGCCTCTATAGAGGATGTGGCATACTGCCCTATGGCGGATAAAGCTGCATATACTATTCCTGCTGTCATTATGATTTTCTGCTCGTTTGTATTTTTTCTGACGCGGTTTATAGGCTCGCTTGCTTTTCCGTTTACCGCCTTGATTTTTTGTTTTGCGGCTCTCTGCTTATTCGTTTATGGCTTTATATTCGGGAAGTCTGCGGCAGACTTTCTTTTAACGAGAGTAAAAGGGAGAAATGTGGTTGCCGTCCGAAAGCCGTATGCCCGTACAAATAAAAGGGTAATTATATGTGCCAATATAGATAGGGCATATGAATACCGCTATTCAACAGGATTTTCGCCGTATTTACTTTTCGGATTTACGATAGTTTATGCTTTTGCTATGTTTGTTTCACTGCTAATATTTCTTTTTTATATCACTTCGCTTCCTGAAGCTAACGATATTTGGGAAAAGATTGCCGTTATACAATTGGTATTTAATATCGTATATATTCCGGCGGTTTTCTTTTTCTCAAATAAAAAGAGAATACGGGGCGCGGCTCATAATCTATCAGCAGTTTATGCTGCAATAGGGATAATGAAAGAGCTTTCGGACAGCGGGTATCGGTACAGCGATACGGAAATTATTTGCCTTTTAACAGCCGCTAAAAATGCAGGTCAAAAAGGTGCTGCATCATACATAAAAAAACATATGAGCGAGCTTAGAAAAGCCGATACAACGGTAATAGTTTTAGAGTCGCTTTGTAAAACCGATGAAATCTCTATCGTTACGAAAGATGAAACAGGGCTGTTAAAAACCTCGTCGGAGATAAACGCCCTAATGAAATTAGCTGCCGGTAATGTCGGTGTAAAAACGGTAAAGTCCCCTATAAAGCTTGGCAGTACGGACGCCGCAAAGTTTATTCACAAGAGAATACCGTCTGCAATAATAAGAGCGGCGGGTAAAGACAGAAAGCATTTGTATCCCAATCGTTTTGATGACACAAAAGCGGTAAACAGCGAGTGCATAGAAAGCGTAATGAAAACGGTTATTGAGGGAATAAATCTTTTAACAGAATAAATTAACAGATAGTATAATAAACCGTCCTAAAAAGGCAAGAATAAAAGCAAATGGTATAAAGGGATGGTTTTAATGGTCGGCAGAGTAAAAAACACTGCTAAAAAGGCGCTGCAGGGAAAGACGGGGAAGCTGTTTCTTGTCTCTCTTTTCGCGCTTTTTATAAGGATAATTTTAATCTCAGCTTGTGTTTTAACAGTATATTTTTTATCATCAAATACGGCTCAAGACTATATTAATTCTTTCGGCGCAGGCCTTTGGCTTCATTATCTGATATATTTTATATCGGCAGTGTTTATTCTTTTATTAGTGCAAACGACAGCCGCCATAAAGCTTGGAGAAACGGAATACTACGGAATAACAGCAGGCGGCGGCAGCGGAAGGCTTAAGGTTTTATTCTCCCACTGCTTACCGTTATCATCATTAAAAGCGCTTATGTTTTATGTAACCGTAAATGTGTTTCGGCTGCTTTGGCTTTTTGTTATGCTAATTCCGTGCGGCTTCGTTGCTTTTATTACATTTCTTTTATATTATGATACGGGGCTTTCGCTGCGTGTATTTATTGCTCTTTCCTTTTTAGTTGTATTCTTATTTTTAACGGGTATAGTATCGTGGTATTTATCAATACAAAAATACTGTTATGCGGCGCTGTTTTCCGCAAAAAGTAAAGCCTTTTCACCAAGAAACGCAATAAGGCGAAGCATAGCAGTGTTCGATTGCTCCGGAATTAATCCTGCCGCCGTTAAAATCAGTCTATTAATACCGCTTGTCTGCTGTGTTTTCATAATACCGGCAATATATGTTTTGCCATATATAAAAATGAGCATGGCGGCGCTTTATACAGAAAGCAAAAAGAACGCAAGGCTTATTGTCCGTCCAAAGGAGAATAAGCCTATTGTTCTTCACACTAAAAAATCATTTAATTGGTGACAGCTCCATAAAAGTATGTTATATTTAACAATACGAGCCGCATTCTGCGGTCTTAGCAAAATTTAGGAGTTATTGTTAAATGTATGATGTGGTTTTTTGGGATTGGAACGGTACGCTTTTAGATGATTGCGCGGCATCTCTTTCATGCGTGAATGAAATGCTTGACGAAACGGGCGAAAGTCATATAGATTTGGAAGAATACTACTTGCTTATGGATACGCCGATAATGAAATTTTACACAGGACTTTATGGCACAAATGAGCTTGATTTCGATAAGATATCGCATTCGTTTCAGACATCTTACGAAAAAAGGCTCAAGAAAATAAAGCTTATGCCTTTTGCAAGGGAGGCGCTTTCTCGCAATAAGAATTTAGGAATAGAGCAGGTTATTGTAACCTCCGCTAAAGCAGACGCAGTAGAGCGGCTCGTGTGCCAATACGGCATACGCGGCTTTTTTGAGGATATAATCGGAGCTGACGACCACAAGGCGGCAAGTAAAATAGAGCGTGCGGCACAATATTTTAACGAGAAAGGCTACAATAAAAACCGCGCTATGATGGTTGGAGATACGCTTCATGATTTTGAAACTGCAAGCGCACTTGGTATAGATTGTGTTCTTATTACAAAGGGTCATCAGGGAGAGAAAATTCTCAAAAAATGCGGCTGCACAGTAATTGACAGCCTTTATGAGCTGTCTGTAATTATTAAATAAAGCAAATAAAACACGCTATTCAAAATCGAATATTTTTGAAACGACTTTTTGACGCATATGTTCTAATTTGTCAAAATCCATAGCTTTTACATAATATTCTTCCATTTTATCGTGAACAGCTTTTGCCTGCTTCAATTTTGTCACAGCTTCAAGAATTAACTCTGATTTTGCTTTTTTATTAAAATCTATAAACTCTTTTTTGAGGTTTATAGTCTCTTTATCTAAAAACCGTGCAGCATGGACTTGCTTTCCGAATTCTTTAGGCGCCTTATGGTATGAGTTTGAGGAAAATACGGCAAGTGAAAGCTCCGGAATGAAAAGATGCTCAATTTTTTCTTTAGGGAAAAGCGGGCAGTAGCAAGCAATAACATCTAAGCCGTTTTTAAGCGCGTATGCGCATAAGTTTACTGTTATTAAAGGCGATACGGCGGAAAACTCATCGTGAACAACAATAATTTTTGTGGAAAGCTCTACGACGGTATCTGTAAACACAACAACATTTTCAGGTGTTACGGCGCTTAAAAACCGTTTGTGTAGTTTTCCGTTTCTATTTTTTGAAATACTTATTTCACGGGTGCATAGCCTTGTTATATATCTTTCAAGTTTATCACCGTCTATGGTGCGCGACACAATTCTCAGGTTTTCCTTATCAAAGCGTGACGCGACGAAAAGAAAGTCAGATGACTTTTTATGAAACTCTTTATACTCAGATTTTAAGCTCGTTAGAGCGGCGCGGTTTTGCCGCAATATGCGGCTGTCCCAGCAGTCGCCAAGGTTTATGATTTCATCACATACACCGGGGAGGACAGGCTCCATAATATGCGGCGCAGTGCCGTCAAATATGCCGGCATTAAGCTCCGGAAATAAGACGGCATCAAGAGAATATGGGTCTGATGAGCAATGAATTTTATGTACTGTAAAGCCCTCTTTTTCTATTTCGTCGGCGCTCTTTTTCATAAAAGAGGATTTGCCGGAACCGGGACCGCCTTTTAGTATAAAATATTTTCCGCCGTTTTCGGGATTGTAGGTATCGTGAAAATATGAAACATATCCGTTTGCGTTTCCCGTACCTAAAAAGAATTTAATGTCACCCATAATATCACCTCAATACTTATTGCCCTACTATAATATGTGGAAAAAGTATTGATGACACTAAATACGGCTCAACTTATGAATTGCAAAAACGAAATAGTTGTATTATAATAAATATATATTTATAAAAGGAGAAAATTAATGTATTTAAGAGAGCCATGCTTTGATATAGACGAGCTTGTCAAAGAAAATCTTCATGTTCATACGCCTTTTTCCAGCTGTGCAAAGCCTGAAATGAGAGTAAAGGCAATAGTAAAAAGAGCAGAGGAGTTAAATCTTGAGCGGGTTGCGCTCGTTGACCACTTTAATCATAAAAACACGCCTATGGTTGAGAAAAATACAGCAGATAGATTTGTTGTGGAATTGACCGAGACGAAAATCCCGTTTCTTTACGGCGCGGAGCTGTCCGTTTATGGCGTTGGAAAATGGCTTGACAGTGATGAAACTAACGCAGCGCTCGACTACAGGTTGTATGCCGCAAACCATTATCACCTTGACTTTTGGGAGCAGCCGAACGAGAAAACGCCGCGCGGCTATGCCGAACATACAGTAAAGGTTTTAGAGGCTCTTATAAAAGCTGAACGGGCGGACTGTATTGCCCACCCCATTCACGGCGGTTATGTGGAAGCCCTCCCTGATAAAAACTCCCTTGCCGCCGCCGTAACGGACGAGGAGCTGTATACGCTGATGCTTCTTGCTAAAAAGCATAAGGTCGCGTGGGAAATAAACATCGGTGAAGCGCTTCTGGACCCCGAGCTTACTAAAAGACTTTGGCGTTTTGGCAAGGAAGTAGGCTCAGTATTCCATTTCGGCACAGATGCCCACCGAATTGAGAATATGGACACAAGAGCGCACATAGACGAGCTAAGACGGCTTCTGCCATAATTTATAATAATGTTTTAAACATAAAAACGGTCAGCCTATAAGCTAACCGTTTTCTGTTTTTAATATTTAAGATGTAAAACTATTTTTTAAATAAGGGTAAAATTTTATATCCTCAACCATCATATGACCGTAAACAACATCGTCAACCATAAATGAGAAAAGGTCTGTAACCTTTATTGTGTCCTTTTCAAACGATTTTTTAAGCTCCAGCGCTTTTTCGACAAGCTCATCATGAATTTTCGTATGTCCTTTCCA
>JAAZGX010000118.1 GCA_012511005.1 Clostridiales bacterium | reverse complement strand
TCTGTTTGCCGTGGTGAGGATAAGTATCTGTTTCCTTTTAGGGACAATGCAGATGTTAAGATTAACACTGTTCATCTGTATGAAACATGCGTATTCAAGAAAAGGGCGCTTCCCTTATTAAGGCAAATTGAAAAAAATTCAGTGCATTATAAAGACGCTGCAAAGCTTATTCGCAGTCTGAAAAAGTTCCCCGAAATGGATACGGCGCTCGTACCTCGTGACTCTCTTTTGAGAGAATTTCTTGGCAACATATAAGGAGGCATTGATTTTGGCATCCGAAAAAAAGCAATCACTGTTAAATGGTGCAATGGTACTCGTTATCGCCACAGCTCTTGTTAAAGTAATAGGGGCGATTTATAAAATTCCGCTTACAGGTATAATCGGGGCAGAGGGCAGGGGGTATTTCGCCTCTGCTTATAATATCTATACGCCTATCTACGCTATTTCCATGGCAGGCTTGCCCGTTGCAGTGTCACGGCTCGTATCCAAAAACTACGCTTTAGGGAGATATCGTGATGTAAAGCAGGTGTATAAGGTAACGCTTCCCGCTTATTTTCTCTTGGGTGTCGCAGGTACGGCGCTTTTACTGCTCATTTCTTATCCTTATACGAGTATGGACTGGGCATTGTCTATAAACTCACCTAAAACTCTGATGTCGCTTATAATGATAGCGCCTTCAATTCTGTTTTGTTGTGTAGTATCTACATACAGAGGTTACTACGCGGGGCTTAACAATATGGTGCCAACAGCAATAACAGAAGTACTTGAAGCGGCGGGCAAATTAATATTTGGGCTTTCATTAGCCGTTTTAGTGCAGAATACGGGGCTAAAACAATTTGCTCAAAACAGGATTGTATTTGGTATAGAAGCCGCAAACGAGGTAGAGGCGGCATCTATAATTTATCCGTATGCCGCCTCCGCTGCAATACTTGGTGTTACGCTTGGCACCGTTATTTCTATGATATATGCAATACTTCGTCACAAGCTGAAAGGTGACGGAATAACAGAGCAAATGCTTATTAACTCACCAAAGCCGTCAGACAAAAGAAGTATAATAAAGGACCTTTTTGCTATTGCTTTCCCTTCTGCCGTAAGTGCGCTCGTATTAAACATTACAAATTTAATTGATGCGTGGATGGTTCAAAACATACTAAACGGAGTTGTTAAAAATCACCTTGGAGTTATTAAGGGGATGTATGGGCAGAGCCTACAAATAGGCGGTGTTCTTGATGACGGTATTAAAAGTTATTTATATGGAGCGTTTGATACGGCGATGGATTTTAGAAATCTTATCCCTACCATAACGATGGCTCTTGGCATAAGCGCCATTCCTATAATGTCCGCGGCTTGGGCTAAAAAGAATACTCTTGGAGTGCAAAATGCCGTATCAACGGTTATAAGGGTTGTATCACTAATTGCTTTTCCCGCAGGAGTAGGATTTCTTGTGCTGTCAGAGCCAATTCTTGGGCTTATGTATAGAGGAACAAACTCGGCGTCCTCTATACCTATTACGGCAAATGTGCTTGCAAGCTACGGCGCTATGATGATTTTCCTAACATTATCCGCGCCCGCTACAAATATGCTGCAAGCCATTGGCAAAGCATCTGTCCCTGCAAAGGTTATGGCAGTTTCATGCGTTGTAAAGATTGTATGCAACTTCATTTTTATTCCCATTCCAAAGCTTAATATTTACGGAGCTCTTATAGGAACGGCGATATTCTATATAATGAATACTGTTATTAACCTATTTGTACTCATAAGAAACACGGGGATAAAATTAAAATTTGGCTCTGCTTTTATAAAACCGTTTATAGCTTCCATAGCTTGCGGAGCTTCGGCATATGCCTCTTACGGCTTTTTCGAGCGGGTTTTAACATTCGGAGACGCTAATTCAAGGCTAAATGGCGCTGCACTTGCGTGTGTGCTTTCCATGGGTATTGCCGCTATAATTTACCTGATTTGTGTGCTTTTAATGAGAATTCTTGAGAAAGATGACATTTTAATACTCCCAAAAGGAGAAAAAGTTGCGAAAGTACTTGAAAAGTTTAGCTTATTGGGGTAAAATATGCCAAGGAAGACGAATTTATGAAAAACACGATTGACGCTAACAAAAGTAAATACGACTTAGATGACCTTCTTTTGATTATGAAAATTTTACGCTCTCAAAATGGCTGCCCGTGGGATAAAGAGCAAACCCATAAATCAATAAGGCACAATTTTCTTGAGGAGACATACGAAGCGCTTGAAGCGATTGACAGTGAAAACACGGACTTGCTTAAAGAGGAGCTTGGGGATGTGCTTTTACAAATCGTGTTTCATTCTCAAATGGAAGATGAAAAAGGTGTTTTTGCGTTTTCTGATGTCACGGACGGTATATGTAAAAAGCTGATTGTCCGCCACCCGCATATATTTAATGATACGAAGGTTAAAGACAGTACAGAGGTTCTTAGCAATTGGGACGAGATAAAGCTCAAAACAAAAGGGATAGAAAGCCAAAGTGAGGCTATGGCAAAAATCCCGAAGGTTTATCCGGCACTTATGAAAAGCCAGAAAGTACAGGAAAAAGCTAAAAGAGCCGGCTTCGATTGGGACAATATTGAAGGTGCCTTCAGTAAGGTAGCTGAAGAAATTAACGAGCTTAAACAAGCCTTATCAGAAAATGATGACGAAAGAATAAATGATGAATTAGGAGACATTCTGTTTTCTGTTGTGAATGTGGCAAGGTTTTGCAAAATGGATGCGGAAACGGCGCTTAGGAAATCAACCGATAAATTTATCAAAAGATTTACATCACTTGAAAGCATAGCAACAGAAAGAAAGCAGAGCATAAAAAGTATGACGCCCAAAGAGCTTGATGAACTTTGGGAGGAAGTAAAAAAAGTCCACAATAAGGATTTGCTTGCAAACCCTTTAGGATAAAAATTAAAATGGAGGAAAAAAGATGAATAAGACAGAACTTGTAAACGAAGTTGCAAAAGCCGGTTTTTCTAAAAAGGATGCAGACGCGGCTGTCTCAGCAGTATTTGAAAGCATTACAGAAGCTCTTAGAAGCGGCGACAAGGTTCAGCTTGTAGGATTTGGTACATTTTCCGTTCGCGAGCGCGCAGCGAAAGAAGGCTTAAATCCTCGCACGAAAGAGAGAATTCAAATTCCGGCAACAAAGGTTCCCGGGTTCAAGGCAGGCAAAGCCCTGAAAGACGCTGTAAAATAAGCAGAATTATTTACCCCGAAAAGCCTTTGCTTTTCGGGGCGAATTTTTAGGAGAGATTATGAGGTTAGATAAATATTTAAAGGTTTCACGCATAATAAAACGCAGGACAATAGCAAATGAAGTGTGTGACGCAAAGCGCGTTTCAGTCAACAAAGCTGTGGCAAGAGCTTCCTACAGCGTGAAAGTCGGTGATGTAATTGAAATACAAATGGGCGGAAAGCTAACGAAATATGAAGTGCTTTCTATTAATGAATATGTAAAAAAAGAAGAAGCAACCGGTATGTACAAGATATTGTAAAGGAATAGATTACATTGATATAGACTCTACGACATGCAAGGAGTTGTCATCAAGCGAAATTTCCTGTAAAAGTGACTCGAATTTAACATGGTTATTCAGTTTGATTGTGTACTTTAGAGCAAATACATTATCTTCGCTGCCGGACACATATTCGGCTGTTACTAACTCAAAGTTTTCTATTTTGATTTCATGATAATCAAGCAACTTTTTCATAAAGTCCATAGTTAAGCTTTTATCTTTTGTTGTGATAAGCATGCTCCTTACGCAGTTTGCGTTAAAATTTAGTTTAAGCTCAAGTTGCCTCAGCGGAACATTTGCAATAAAGATAGCAACAAGAGCCACAACGCTTATTTTTAAGTATCCCATTCCGATAGTAAGACCAAGGCATGCCGTTACCCAAAGAGTGGCGGCAGTTGTAAGCCCTGTTACGAAAAGCCCGTCACTTGACTTCATTATAGCGCCGGCGCCAACAAAGCCTATGCCCGTCAGCACACCTGCCGCTATCCTTGCCATATCTAATTTTATGTCCCCCTCAAAACCGCCGTTGTAAAAGGTGTAAAACATCTCTATTGAAAGAAGTGAGGCAAGAGCGGACCCGATGCACACAATAGCATGTGTTTTCATTCCGGCAGGGTGATTTCTAAATTTACGCTCAAGCCCAATCAATATGCCCGATACGAGGGAAAGGGAAAGCCGTAAAATAATAATCGCCCAAGTCAGTTCTTCAAATTGAGAAGTAAACATTGGTATCCTCCTTATATTTTTTTGTTGTTAGCATTTTTCGCCCGTATGGGCGTTTATTATATTTTTAAATAGTCCTATATGTGTGTTGGATATAAATTTATCCATATGCAGACTGCCGAAGAACCAGTGCTTAAAAGTGCATGTTGCGGAAAGCTCATCAAAATAAGCATTAAGAGCAGTTACTCTTATTTGGTCTGTTTCGGCAAGCTTTAAAAATCCTTTAATTTTTGACGGCGGTTCGTGAGTTATTATTATATCTACCTTACACTCCATTTCTTCAAGCTTCTGTGCGCCTCTCAGTAAATCGGATTGCGTTGGTATTTCGCCCTTATCCCAAGAAGCCGTTTCAAACCTGACATCTAAATCGGGGCTTTCGCCTCCGCCCATAGTGAAAATAGAAAGCTCATCTATATTAAAAAGCTCTCCGCGCATAAGGTGCATAATATTCGGCTTTATTTCATGAACAAGCCCGCCGTTCCAAGTTTTTACGGGATATTTGTTAAGTAAATTAAAATTTTCATGCGTTCCGTCTACAAAGCAAATATTGTATTTGCGCTTAGATAAAGAAAGCAGAACTTTCTGCTCCTTTTTACCGTCGTCCCATACAAATCCAAAATCGCCGCAGATAATTAAGGTATCACCTTCTTTTAGCATTTTCAGCTCGCTCTTTGAAAGTCTTTCGGGACAACCGTGCGTATCTCCCGTAACATAAACCAAAGCAAATCACTTCCGTATTAAAATTCCATAGGATGTTTATTTTTACTAAAAATAGTGCTATAATGTATATATAAATATATTACTATTCATTATATACCATTTGGGGTGCCTTTGTCTATGAAAAGAGTGCTAATTTTTTTGTGTACAGTCTTAATAATTATGACTAATCTGACGGTTATGCCATATGCGGCATATAACTCTGAGCTTGTAAGCTATGCGCCGGATATATTTTATCTTGCCAATACAGATACGGATGTGGCAGTGTTCAGCAAAAATGCTGAAAAATCCGCCGCCCCTGCATCTCTCGTTAAAATAGCTACTGCTGTTTTAGCGATTGAGTTTTGTGAAAATATTGATGCCGAGGTCACAGTTTCAAAAAATGCCGTAGAGCTTTTATTTGGAACGGGCAGCTCTATAGCAGGATTAGCAGCGGGCGAAAAAATAAAAATGCGGGATTTACTTTATCTGCTTTTACTTTCGGGGGCAAATGATGCTGCAAATGTGATTGCAGAATATGTGGCAAAAGATATTCCCGTTTTTATAAACCTTATGAATGATTTTGCAAAAGCTATTGGATGCAAAAACACGAATTTTACAAATGCGCACGGTCTTGATGATTTTAATCAAAAGACTACGGCATACGATATGTATTTAATACTCAAGCACGCAATTAAAATTCCGTTATTTAGGGAGATTGTTGCAGTATATGAGCGAAATGTTCCCGCAACAAACAAAATCAGCAGAAGAACGGCATACAATCGCAACCCTATGATTAATATATATTCAGATTACTATTATAAATATTTAGGCGGCGGAATTACAGGCAGCACAGAGCTTTCAGGCGAATGTTTCGCTTCTTTTGCCCAAAAGGACGGTTATACCTATATATGCATTGCGATGAAAGGCGATTATAGAGTTATTAATAAGAGTGCGGAAAAGAGAAACACCGCTTATGCCGCAAGCCGGGAAATGTATGGCTGGGCGTTTGAAAATATGCGTCTTAAAATTGTTTCGGACAGCGCTCGCATAATAGATGAAATTGAAGTGAAAAACGGCAAAGATACAAGCCATGTAGCTTTAATACCCGAAAAGGAGGTTACTGCCCTTGTTCCTATAAGCGCAGAGCTTGAGGGGTTATCTATTGTAACAGATGAAAATTCAAAGCCGGAAAGTGTAACAGCGCCCATAAAAAAAGGTGAAGTAATAGCAAAGGCAAATATTTATTACTCTAACACAATAGTAGCAACAGTAAATCTTGTTGCCTTAAACGATGTAGAGAGAAGCGAGAAGAAAGCAGTTATATCTATGGTTAAAAGCCTTTTTACTTCAAAACCCTTTTATGCTGTTTTAATTATTTTCGCTCTTTTATTTGTGATTTTTTTAATAGCCGTTTATACTTTCAGCAAAAGTAAATCCGAAAGAAGCAGAAAAAGCGGGTCATATCGTCAAAAAAAGCCTTACACACAATTTAAAAAATGACAACAGAGGAATTCATATAAAAACTACAGGAAAACAGAGTAAATTGAAGATTGTACGAGCTAAATTAAATTTATTCAAAAAATGTGTTGACACCCGTGCGGTGATGTGATAATATATCGTAGCAATCCCGATATTGATGGATTTATTATGTCAGAATTTTGAAAGGAATGGAAAGTATATGTCAACTTATATGCCTAAGGCAAGCGAAATCACGCGTGACTGGCACCTGCTTGACGCTGCCGGCAGAACGCTTGGTGAAGTAGCTGTTGAAGCTGCCGTGCTTTTAAGAGGCAAACATAAGCCTACATTTGCCCCGCATGCAGATTGCGGCGACTGTGTCGTAGTTATCAATGCAGAAAAAATTGTTCTTACGGGCAAAAAGCTTGAGCAAAAAACTTATTATCGTCACACAGGATATATAGGCAATCTCAAGGCTGTGAAATATGGCACCCTTATGCAGCAAAAACCGGAGTTTGCAGTTATGAAAGCGGTAAAAGGAATGATTCCGGACACCGTTATAGGCCGTAAAGCCTTAACAAGGCTTCGCGTTTACAAAGGTGCAGAGCATAACCAGCAAGCACAAAACCCCATAGCAAGGGAATTTTAACGGAAGGAGGACAAAATTATGTATGACAGCAAACCATATTTTTATGGAACAGGCAGAAGGAAGAAGTCCGTAGCGCGCGTTCGTGTTTATCCGGGAACAGGCAGTATCGTTATAAACGACAGGGATATTGATGATTATTTCGGACTTGAAACACTAAAACTCATTGTCCGCCAACCGCTTACGCTTACAGACACGCTGGACAAATTCGATATTATTTGCCGTGTATCAGGAGGCGGCGTCACAGGTCAGGCAGGTGCAATCCGCCACGGTCTTTCACGCGCTCTTTTGCAATACGACGAAAATAT
>JAAZGX010000117.1 GCA_012511005.1 Clostridiales bacterium | reverse complement strand
TGCGGGAAAGCGGCAGACTGGTCATTAACGGACTTAATGTTACCGCAAATTATTTGACCGCAAAGCTTAATAATAACATCGTTTCTGCCTACCTCATGATGCTGGTCATAGAAGAACCAAACATTATCGGGGAAAAGGCAAGTAGAGGCATCAATATTACCGTCGGGTGAAATGTAGCCGGGAGTTACCGGAACATAATCCTCCGGCAGAGCCGTATCAGCAGGAGCATAAACGGCGCCTAAAGAAGTGGAGTCTATATTAAGAATTCCGTCAGAGCTTGTAGTGTTCGATGTCCTCATAATTGCAAAGAAGTTATAGTCATAAGCGGAATAATCAAGGTCATATCCGCAAATATTGTTAATGGCAACTCCTTGTGCATTGAGTGCTAAAAGATTGTCTTTAAGATTTAATTGAGCAGTATGGAAACGGTCCATAATCGCACGAAGCTCCGCATGCTCTGCATCATTTAAATGTTTATCTGCAACAGCCTCATATCTGTCCATAGAAACCAATGTCCAAAATTGAGGGCAGTTTACGAGCAACGTATCAAGAATACCGTCCACGGCTCTTGTGAGCGTTTTTTCAAAAACATCTCTTGGCAAAATACGAATTGCAATATTTATAAGATACCCTAAAGCGGCGTTTCCGCTCGTTTCCTTTAATATCATCGGGATATATTCGGAATAGACAAATTCGTCCTCAAGGTTAAATTCACGGGCATAAAAGTCAGCCATAAGATCACTGCCCTGAAGTACGGAAACAACATTGATAATCTGATGAATATCACTGCCGTCAACATGGTCAAGGTCAAGGTACGCGGTAAGTATCGTGCCGCCAAGGCTAACGGATACGATAGAAACTTTGTCTACGCCTTTCTGCGCTTTTACAAGCTGTATAAACTCATGGAGATTTTGCGCGTTTTCCATAGGCTTGCTGATAAGCGGGAAAGCAAAGACATAAAGGTAATCTTCTCCGATTAAATCAGTAACAGGCTCCATAGGAATGGCACGGTAGAATTTGTCTTTATCGTCGGGAGACATTTCGCTTACGGGATATTCATATGTAATTGTTTGAAGGTTATTCACAGGATTTCCGTGCAAATCAGACGCTTGTACTGAAAACGCTTCACAAATTGTATCATAAACAGCGTCAGTAAAGCCCATATCCTTTTGGAAAATAAGCGTTTGAGTAAGAGGAACTAAAAGCTTTGAAAGGATAGTGTTATAAATAGTGGACTCATCAATTATTAAAAGCCCGCCCGTCAGCTCCTTGCCATCTTTATTGAGGGCAGGCGTGCCATCTTCATTTGCAAGGTATGATATGGACTGGCTAATACCGGGCAGAATAATAACCGGCACTTTTTCTTCAATTCCGTCAGCGTTGTAATCATAAGTTTCGGGATTATTAATAATAAACTCTGAAACTTCCTCAACTGAATTAAGCTCAATAAACTTATCGTCTGATGAATAGAGAGGTTCAGTTTTCGCCGAATAGGTTGCCGAACCCACAGCGCCAATACCTACAAGCGCGAAAACAAACGAAAAGGAAAGAATTACGGCAAGTGTGCGTTTGAATTTGCTTTTCATATTATATGTCCTCCTTAAAATATCTACTTGTACAATATATCACAGACGGCGAAAAAAAACAATAGAAAGTCCCATTTATTTAGTATAATACATACAAAAAGTAGTGAAATTTTAATTAAATGGATGTGAAATGTTATTTGTCTTGACTTATATCAAGGCAAGATTTATAATTTTATAAAAGTAGGGGAGTGGTTTTATTAATTACAACGCTTTATTTACTGCATACTTTTCAATAATTGTATTTTTATTCGGAATTATTATAGGCAGTTTTCTTAATATGCTCATTTACAGGCTCCCTATCGCAATGTCCTTTAAAAAAGGGCGCTCTATTTGTGTATCGTGCCGTCACGAGCTTCATTCTAAAGACCTTTTTCCGCTTTTTAGCTGGCTTTTTCTTTTAGGGAAATGCAGATACTGCAAAGCAAAAATATCAGCAAGGTACCCTCTCGTTGAGGCGTTAAACGGCACTTTATATGTGCTTATTTATATTTTTATTGCGGGCGGCAACGGTCTTTCGGGCTTTTCTATCGCTCTTTTAGGGTGGTTTGCCGCTATTTCAGCGCTTATAGTTTTATCGTTTGTGGATTTAGAGCATCAAATAATCCCCGACTCTATGTGGATAACAATATTTATAGGCGGAATTTTAGTCTTTATAGATGAGATAATAAACGATGGTTTTGAGTGGCAAAAGCTATTAAACAGAGTTATAGGTATTTTTGCGGTAGGAGGACTGTTTTTTCTAATCGGCGTAATTTCAGGCGGAAGAGCCATGGGAGGCGGCGATGTCAAGCTTATGGCGGCGGCAGGGTTTTTGCTCGGTTGGAAATTAATTATTTTATCACTGTTTTTAGGTGCGTTTGCGGGAGTGTTATACTCACTTTTATCAAAACTAATTAATAAAACGAAGATGAGAGGCGCAGTTCCGTTCGGACCGTTTTTATCAATAGGCATAGTGCTGTCAATGTTTGTGGGTGACAGCTTGATAGAAGCGTATCTTTCGATTTTATAAACTTTTTTTATCAAGCTTACATTTTATACAGCTTCACGGCATATTCATATCTTAGAAAGGAGCTGTAAAAATGCTTGTAATGTCAATTCGTTCATCAAAGTTTAAGATTATCGCTATAATATTAGCGGCAGCAATTTTAGTAGGCGCGGCAATTTTCTTTACAGTTAAAAGAAGAAATGCAAACACAGAGTCTTTATTACCCGTAAAGATTAAAGGCGGCACTTCAAGTGAGAGAATAGAGTTTCTTCATAACTGCGGGTTAAGTGTTGACGAGGAGCCTTTAGAGGTAACAGAGATAATAATACCGGTGGAATTTGACGAGGTATATAAAGATTATAACGAAATACAAATAAAACAGGGCTTTGATTTGCAGTCTTATAGCGGCAAACGAGTTAAGAAATGGACATACAAAGTTACGAATTATCCCGACTATGGTGAAAGTTCTGATGCCATTCGTGCGAATATTCTTGTATTTAACGGGCTTATAATAGGCGGAGATGTTTCTTCTGTGGAGCTTGACGGATTTATGCATGGATTTATTGAAAAAGGCAAAGATACATCAACAGAAAGCTCATCAGAAACCGCCGTCAGCGCAACCGCGGATATGACAAAGAAATAGGATGTTTATAAATTGGGTTTGACGGTATCATAGCTAAAAGAGTAGAAATACGGGGCATAGCTCTTGACGATACTCTCAGTTAGGGCAATTCAAGGCGCATTACTAAAGATGAATTATCACTTATAGGTAAATATTAACTTATTTTATAATTATCAATAAAAGTAGCCGTATGACAGGGTTCTTTAATGTTCCCGGTTATACGGTATTAACTTTTTCGATAAAAATCGGCTGTTTTAATTAAAAAAACTCGATTTGTGAAAATTATGCTTGCAAAACTGTGCTATATTGTGTAAAATGTATAATCATAATAGTAATGTGATTAATATATTGGAGGTTGCTTTATGTCTAATAGATTGTTTCAGGGCGTCATGCATCAAATGCGGGATGTGGTTGATAGAACAATCGGTATTATAGATGAATCAGGAACAGTTATATCATGCAGTGAGCTTAGCAGAATTGGAGAAGTGCAGGAGGTTACTGTTTCTCAGGTGTTGGCATCGTCAGAGCTTTTTGAATATAATGGGTATATTTATCAAATGGTGGGCGCGCCTATGTCTCCGGAATATGCTGTATTTGTTGAAGGAAATGATGAGACGGCAAAAACCTATTCGGGAATTCTGTCCATAACTTTAAGCAGCATAAAACAGCATTATGACGAAAAATATGACAGGGGAAACTTTATAAAGAATATAATCCTTGACAATATTTTGCCGGGAGACATATATTTAAAATCAAGGGAGCTTCATTTTAATAATGAGGCGCAAAGAGCCGTGCTTTTAATAAGAGTACCTGACAGGGAAGATGTTTCTCTTTTTGATATAGTTCAAAGCCTTTTTCCGGACAAGTCTAAGGATTTTGTCATTAATGTCAGCGAAACGGATATTGCTCTTGTAAAAGAGGTCAAGCCGGAAAATGACACGAAAGACCTTGAAAAGCTTGCCCGCTCTATATCTGACGCACTTTCAACAGAGCTGTACACACGCTCTTTAGTTGGTATCGGTACAACCGTTGTTGGGATAAGGGACCTTGCCCGCTCATTTAAAGAGGCGCAGGTTTCTCTTGAGGTTGGGAAAGTGTTTGACACGGAAAAGAACATTATCAGCTATGAGCATCTTGGTATCGCAAGGCTTATTTACCAGCTTCCTACTACACTTTGTGAGATTTTCTTAAAAGAAGTATTTAAGAAAGATTCTATTGAAACGCTTGACGAGGAAACGCTTTTTACAATACACAAGTTTTTTGAAAACAATCTGAATGTTTCAGAAACCTCTCGTAAACTATTCGTTCATAGAAATACGCTTGTGTACAGGCTTGAGAAAATTAAAAAAATAACGGGGCTTGACCTTCGGGAATTTGACGATGCTATTGTATTTAAGGTAGCGCTTATGGTTAAAAAGTACCTGAACGCAAGACCGGTTAAATATTAGCTTCATTTTTACCAAAAATTAAATTATTACAAATTTACTACAACCGGTTACATTATGTTACCGGTTGTGGTATGATGTAGGTAAAGACTTATGGAATGTGGTGTGGTTTTTGATTGAGTTTTCTAATGTCACGAAGGTTTATGACGACACCGGCGTCAAAGCCCTTCAGAATGTAAATATTAAAATTGAAAAAGGCGAATTTGTATTTATCGTCGGCTCCTCCGGCGCGGGAAAAAGCACTTTCCTAAAGCTTATTATGCGTGAGGAAGTGCCTACTTCGGGGACAATATCGGTAAATGAGTATGAGTTAAATACTATGAAGGCGAAGAAAATACCTTATTTTCGCCGTACTCTTGGTGTTGTGTTTCAAGACTTTCGCCTAATTCCCAATATGTCCGTTTACGATAATATAGCGTTTGCTATGCGCGCCATAGGTTCAAAGGAATCTGAAATCCGAAAGCGCGTTCCCTATCTTTTGGGGCTTGTGGGGCTTGCCTCAAAGGCAAAAAGTTTGCCTAATCAGCTTTCAGGCGGTGAGCAGCAAAGGGTAGCTTTAGCCAGAGCCTTGTCAAATAACGCGGGCATAATTATAGCGGACGAGCCTACGGGAAATATTGACCCTCAAATGTCTTATGAAATTGTAGACCTCTTAAATCATATCAATGCAGAGGGTACAACGGTCGTTATGGTAACACATGAGCATTCACTCGTTAAACAATTTAACAAGCGTGTTATAAAGATTGAGCAGGGCAAGGTTGTGGCAGATACGGAGGACGCTTCGCAGCTTTCGGATGTACATACAAAAGAACCGCAAGAGGAAAGGGAGGGTACATACTACTCTGACCCTAAAAACGATTTAGATTTTGAGTATCTTATGCGTACATACGGTGTTGAAGCTATAGAGCAGGAGCCGCCTCAGTCGGAGAGTGAAGACGCTTTACCGGAAAATGAACTTCCCGAAGACGAAGCAAAAGGGGATGAGCCTTCTTCTTTAGATACAAAGGGCATACAAGAGCCTGAAACGAAAAGTGACGAGGCGGAAAAGACGGGTGATGTTGAATGAGAAGCAGTAGTTTTAGATACCTTGTGAAAGAGGGCTTTAGAAGTATTTGGGTAAACCGGCTTATGTCGCTCGCGTCTGTTGCGGTTTTAATGGCTTGCCTTCTAATAGTTGGTTGCGCCGCTATGGTTATTTTGAATATCGAATCAATGCTTGACATTGTCGAGGGTCAAAATGTTATTATGGTATATGTTAAGGATGAGGCATCTGAATATGAAACCTCAGTCTTAAAAGTGGAGTTAGAGCGCACAGCTAATGTATCCGAGGTAATATTTATACCGAGAGAGCAAGCGTTTGAGGAACAGCTAAAAAAACTTGGCGACGGCGCCGAATATCTTGGCGCGTTAGACGCATCTATTTTACCGAATGCATACAAAGTGAAAATTTCCGATATGGCAAAGTTTACTGAAACCGTAAATGAAATAAAAGGATATCAGAATATTTTAAGAATAAGAGAAAGCGGCGACCTTGCAAACAAACTGATAGTTATAAGGTCATCCGTTACATATGTTTCGATAGGGCTTGTCGCGCTGTTATTTATAGTTGCTATTTTTATAGTTGCTAACACCGTTCGTATTACGATGTTCAGCAGACGGCTTGAGATTAGCATAATGAAAGCCGTGGGCGCCACTAATTCATTTATACGATTTCCTTTTATGGTTGAGGGTGTTTTACTCGGAATTATATCCGGTGTTTTTTCACTGACAATCGTATGGGGACTTTATGAGTTAGCGGCAAGCGTTTTCACTAATTTGCTTTCAGTGATAGGCGGCACACCCGTGCCTTTCACAAGGTATGCATTGCATTTGCTTTTCGGCTTTGTACTTGTGGGTGTATTTACAGGCTCATTTGGAAGTGCATTTTCTATGGGTAAATATTTAAAAGAGCAAGGGAGTGTTGTTTGTGATGAATAATAAAAAGCTCAAAACAATCATATCTTTAACGCTTATAATGTCTTTGGCAATATGCTTGTTTTCAGCAGTCATAACCGTAGAGGCGGTGACAGATGCAGATAAAGCACAGGCGGGTCAGCTTGAAAAGGAAATAGATGAAATACAAAAAAAGATTGATGCGAATAAGGGTAAACTCGCCGACCTGAAAAAGAAAGCGGATGGTCAGCAGCAGTACATAGACGAGCTTCAAGGGCAAGTTGACGCCGTTCAATCAAAAATTGATTTAATGAATAAAGGTATAGCCGAAGTTCAGTCGCAAATAAATAAAGTGAACGATGAAATAAGCACTTTAGAAAAGCAAATAAAAAAGCTTGAAAATGATATAAAGCGTTACGATGACGAAATTGTAAAAAAACAGCTTGAAATCGCTGAAACATATACAAGGTTAGGGCAAAGGATACGCGCGCTTTACCTTGCGGGACCTACTTCAAATTTAGAGCTTGTGCTTTCCTCAGATACATTTGAGTATGAAACATTTCTGTCGCAAATTGAGCTTCTTAACCGGATTTCAGAGCATGATAATAATCTTGTGGAAGCAATAAATCAAGGTATAGAAGATATTAAGAAACTTCAAATTGAGATAGAAGACACAATAAAAG
>JAAZGX010000116.1 GCA_012511005.1 Clostridiales bacterium | reverse complement strand
GCTTTTAGAACAGCGGGCGACGGGAACCTTCTAAATGTTTTGGCGTCACTTTTCGGAAGAGAAATTAGAGATACAATGACGAAAGCGGAGTATACGGCGGGCGGCATTTCCGTAAAAGGGCTCGTTTCGCTGCCGCACCGCTCAAAAGGCAGCCGCGCCTCACAGTTTTTCTTTATTAACGGAAGAATGATAAAAAGCCCCATTATTTTGTCAGCACTTGAGGGCGCTTATAAAAACAGCATAACGGCAGGAAAGTTTCCCGCCGCTGCTCTTTTTATAGAAATTCCGTTTGAATTAGTCGATGTAAATGTGCATCCGTCAAAAACAGAGGTTCGCTTTCAAGACGATAAAAGAGTTTTCGATTGTGTGTATTACGGAGTTAAAAATGCAATTTCAGAGGAAAGAAGCATAAAGGCATCCTTTTCACCCGCCGCCGCATTTATAAATCCCGATATGTATGAAGAGCAAATTAAAATGGACGCTTCACAGTTTACTGTCACAAAAGTTTACGGCGCACCCGTTACACAAAGTGAAGATATATTAGAAAGTCCAAGCCCGAAAGAGCTTGCTCAAAATGAAATACCGGTTAAAATAAATATAGAGGAAGCTACGGCGAATACGGTACAAATTGATGAGAATTCTATTATAGAAAGGGATGTTTCAGACCTTCATATTTTAGGGGAAGTTTACGGTGTATATGTGTTAATAAAATACAACGACACCTTTTATATAGCAGATAAACATGCCGCCCATGAAAGGATTATCTTTAATTCCCTAAAAGAAAATAAGCAGGATAAAATGTCACAAATATTGATACAAAGCGTAATGGTTACGCTGTCAGGAGAGGAGCATGCGGCGATTATGGATAACTTGCCTCTCCTTTTAGATGCGGGCTATGAAATTACGGATTTCGGTGAAATGAGTATAGCTGTAAAGTCTTGCCCCGGCTCTCTTTTATCAGAGGATATTAAATCGGTAATTTCCGAAATAGCTTCCCGTCTTGCCGCAGGCGAAAAGGAGCCTATACCGGAAAAGTTAGACTGGATTTATCACAGCACGGCATGCCGTGCCGCCGTAAAAGCGGGGGACAGGCTTTCGTATGAAGAGCTTTATGAATTGATGAAAATAGTCTTTTCGGATAACAGCGTAAGGTACTGCCCGCACGGCAGACCTATTATAGTTGAAATAACGAAAAAAGAGCTTGAAAGACTATTTATGAGAACGGGCTGAGGGTTTATAAATGAACTATTCAGAAAAAGCAGATGTTGTAGCCGTAGTAGGTCCCACGGCATCAGGTAAAACGAGGCTTGGCGTATCACTTGCAGAAAAGTTTTCAGGTGAAATTATTTCTGCCGACTCTATGCAGGTGTATAAGAGTATGGATATTGCAACGGCGAAGCCGTCAAAAGATGAAATGAAAGGTATAAACCATCACTTAATCTCTTTTCTTTCACCTGAAGAAAGCTTTTCAGTCGCCTCGTTTATAAAGCTTGCAAATAAAGCGGCAGACGATATAGAGGAAAGAAATAAGCTGCCCATAATCGTTGGCGGAACGGGACTTTATATTGATTATTTTTTATCGGGCATAAGTTTACTTGAATTGGCGCGTGATGAAAAAGTAAGAAGCGCGCTTTATGAGAGATTAAAGTCCGAAGGAGCAGAAGCACTGCTGACTGAACTAAAAAAAATAGACCCGCAAACGGCGGAAATGCTTCACTTAAATGATACGAAAAGAATAATTAGGGCGCTTGAAGTGTTTATGACGACGGGCAAAACGCTTTCACAGCAAAACGAGCTTTCAAGAAGCTCACCATCTAAATACAACTCTCTTTATATAGGCTTAAATTATAAAGACAGAAAGCTGCTTTATGAAAGAATTGACAAAAGAGTTGACGAGATGATTAAGATAGGGCTTTTAAGTGAAGCTGAGAGTTATTTCTCAAAATATAAATCTGAAACGGCAAAGGCAGCCATCGGTTACAAGGAATTAAAACCGTTTTTTGATAATGAAAAAACACTTGACGAATGCGTCTGCTCATTAAAAACTGCCACAAGACGGTACGCTAAACGCCAGATAACATGGTTTAGGCGAAACGAGAGTATAAGATGGTTTTATATAGATGACTACACCACAATGAAAGAACTTGAAGAAAAGGTTTGTGAAACGGTTAGGAGGTGGCTTGATGAAAAAGAATAAAAAGAAAAGGACGGGCAAATCCGTTTTAGCTGTTATTGGAGGAGCTTTTCTTATTGCCTATCTTATATATCAATCAACGCTCGTATCAAGAAATTCATACACTACGCAAATCGTTACAAGAACGAACGAATATGAATATTACAGCACAGACGCGTATATTGTGCGGGATGAAAGCTACATTACAAACGATTATGCGGGAACAGCCGTAACAATGGTTAAAAACGGTGAGCGTGTAACGAAGGGTGACACCGTATGCCTCATTTTCAAGGATGCAGATGCCGCAAGGGACTACACGGCAATAGGAACGCTTGAAAAAGAAATCGAGCGATATGAGCGGCTTATGGGACAATCAAATATTCAAAGTTTTGATGTTTCGTCAATTAATAACGATATTAAAAATCGGTGTGAGCGCTTTCAGTTTGAAATAGACGGCGGCAATTTGAAGAATTTATCCGCAAGGGTTGACGCTTTAAGAGATAGCATAACAACACTTCAAATAGCCACAGGCTCACAAATTACTTTTCAGCATAAATTAAATGCATTACGAAGCGAATTAACAAAAATAAGCG
>JAAZGX010000115.1 GCA_012511005.1 Clostridiales bacterium | reverse complement strand
GTTACCGAACCTTAAAACACTTAGTTTGAAAGGTACTTGGATACATTCTGACGATTTTGAGGATAAGTATTTAAGCGAAAGACTGCGTCTTCAATGTTGGACTATGCGTTTTTAATGAAAATTAATAAATAACGAATTTAAAACTGTTGCTTTTTATATTGGAAAGTGGTATCCTTATTAGGATAAATAACAATCAGGAGGAAAATATATGTTTAAGAAACTTTTAGCGATAGCCCTTGTTTTTACAATGCTCTTTTCCATAGGCTCTGTTTCGGCAACGGCTCTCGCTCCCGCGTCAAAAGAAGTTAAAGCTGTTTCTGCTGACATTTCTTTTGGGGACAGAATTGCATCCTTTTTCTATTATATTCTTGATAGAGTATTAAACTTTGCGTTATCCTTTTTAAATCTTTACATACCAAAGCAAGAATGGACGAAAAAGGCGGATTATGAACCCGTAAACTTCTATGAGGGTACAGAAATCTTTGACGATGTGCCAAAGGCAGGCGCAAAGTGGTCGCTTGGCTATTCTTCGGCATCTTTAATCGAGGGGCGTGATGTGCTTGACGGCAAACATTATATGGGCGGCGGTCTTGAGATATTAGAGCCCAAAGTTTGCACAAGTGTTCTTGACGACCAAAGAGTACGCGCATTCGCAATAAGCGACGGTTCTGACGGAATAGTTTGTTACGCGGTACTTGATGCGTATGCACTTTGCAGCGGTGATGTTCTTGCTATTCGTGAACTGTTAAAAACATTTGCACAAGAAAATGATATTGTAAGTATAAATGTAGGTGTACTTCATCAGCACAGTTGTATTGACACGCTTGGAATGAACGGTGAGCTTATTAGAGCGCTCGTCCAAAACACTTCCGTATTAGCAGGTATTCTTGATGGTGAATTGCACAGCGGCAGAAACCCTGAGTTTATGGATAATCTTCGTAATGTAGTAGCAAATACAATTAAAGAAGCTGTCGAGGATATGAAAGACGGCGACCTTTATTACGGAACAGCATATGCTGAGGATATAATAAAAGATAAGCGTGACCCACAACTGTTTGACCCCAACCTTAATCGTTTACGCTTTATTCCATATGCTGAGTCAGCCGCAGAAACTTGGATTGTTTCCGCAGGTATTCACTGTGTCGGGTTAGGCGCGAATACAACGGAATTATCATCTGATTTCCCGTATTATGTTGAGCAGGAGTTAAAGGCTCAAAAAGGCGTAAACTTTGTATTTATACAGGGCGCGCAGCTTGCAATCACGAGTGATGGCTCGTACACATCTATTGAGGGCAACAGCAGGCTTGGGAATGTGCAGCTTTATGCATCAGAGATTACCCGCCGCCTTATAGATATTAATAACGATGAAATTGTAGCACCTTTGTTAAATATTAGGTTAAAGCAGGTTTATTTACCTGTTGAAAACCAAGTTTTAACGCTCTGTGCGAACCTTGGGATTTTTGATACAACAGTTATTGATGTTGGCGACGGTTCGTATGAAATGG